>NZ_JBAMDH010000024.1:0-98281 GCF_036961685.1 Massilia sp. DD77 | reverse complement strand
CGGCGGCATGGGCCCGAGCCCGCGCCGCGAGAAGGTCGATCCGTGGTTCCTCAAGCCCTACGAGCCGACCAGCGCCCCGCGCAAGGACACCGCCGCGCCGGTGGCCCAGGCCAAGCCGGGCAAGCAGAAGCTGGCTTTCCTGCTGGGCGGCGTGCCGAAGCAGTGAGCGGTGTGCGCTGAATGAACGAGGGCCGGGGTGCGATGCATCCCGGCCCTTTGTGTTTGATGTTTCGCGACGCCCGTCGTAGGGTGGGCGGGTCTCCCGCCCACGCGGTGATAGTTGGCAGCAAGGTCATCGAGCCGGAACACGGAGCCGATACCAACCAAGGCGTCGGCGGCGGAGCCGCCAACCCAACAGCGTCAGGCCATCAAGGCGCTCTCTTGAGCGCCGCCTTGATCCGGTCCAGCAGCTCCTGGTGGTGATAGGGCTTGGCCAGCACGTCCAGCCCCTCGCCGCGCCCGCCGCGCCCGGGCAGCTCGTCCATGTAGCCGGTGGTCACCAGCACCGGCAGCCCGGGCCGCTTCTGGCGCGCCGCGGCGATCAGCTGCAGGCCGTTCATCCCGCCCGGCATGATCACGTCGGTGAACAGCAGGTCGACCTTGGCGCCGCCGTCGAGCAGCGCCAGCGCGCGCTCGCCGCTGGGCGCCGTCAGCACCTGGTAGCCGGCCATGCTCAGCATGCCGTCGGCCAGCTCGCGCACGTCGTCGTTGTCCTCGACCACCAGGATGTGGCAATCGCCGCCGCGCGGCAGCACCGGGGCTTCCTCGTCCGCCGCCCCGGCGCCGGGGCGGGCCTGCTCGCTGACGGGGAACACCATCCGCACCCGGGTTCCCTCGCCGGGCGCGCTTTCGATGTCGAGCTTGCCGCGCGACTGCTGCACGAAGCCGTGCACCATCGCCAGTCCCAGCCCGGTACCCGGGCCCTTGGTAGTGAAGAAAGGCTCGGTGGCGCGGCGCCGTACATCCTCGGTCATGCCTTCGCCCTGGTCGAGCACGCAGATGCAGACGTAGTCGCCGTCCGGCAGCTTGAGGTCGCGCCGGCGTTCCGCGCTCAGGATGGTGGTGCCGACCGTCACCGCGCCGCCCTGCGGCATGGCGTCGCGGGCGTTGATCACCACGTTCAGCAGCGCCATCTCGAGGTAGACCGGGTCGACCGTGCAGGCCGGCAGGCCGGGCCGCAGGTCCAGGCGCAGCGCCAGTTTGTCGCCCAGGGTGCGCACCAGCATGTCGGAGAACTCGACCACCAGGCTGTTCAGGCTCAGGCTGCGCGGCTCCAGGCGCTGCTTGCGCGCGAAGCTGAGCAGCTGCTGGGTGAGCTTGCCGGCCTGCATGGTGGCGCGCTGGGCGCGCCGGATCGGTTCCAGCGCGCCGCTGCCCGCGCCGGCGCCGAGCAGGGCCACCTCGAGGTTGCCATTGATGACCTGGAGCAGGTTGTTGAAGTCGTGCGCCATGCCGGCCGAGAGCTGGCCGATCGCTTCCATCTTCTGCGACTGCAGGTAGGATTCCTGGCGCGAGCGGCGTTCGGTGATGTCCATCTGCGAAGCGAAGAAATAGAGCAGCTTGCCGTCCTGGTCGAAGATCGGCCCCAGGTAGAGACCGTTCCAGAAGGGCGTGCCGTCGGCCTTGTAGTTGAGGATGTCGACGGCGACCGCGCGCTGTTCCGCGACGGCCTGGCGCACCTCGGCCACGGTGGCGCGGTCGGTATCCGGCCCCTGCAGGAGGCGGCAGTTGCGGCCCAGGACATCCTTTTCCTCGTAGCCGGTGAGGTCGAGGAAGGCGTTGTTGGCGAACACGATCGGATTGTCTTCCTGGCGCGGATCGGTCACCACCATCGGCATGCGGGTCATCTCGACGGCGGCGAAGAAGATATTGCCGCGCTCCTCCAGGCCGCCGTGCTCGATATAGCTGGCCTGCCAGTGCTTGACGCCGGGATTGCCGAGCGGATTGGCGATACTGCCCTCGACCTCGCCGTCGGCCGGCACGCCCATGCTTTGGCCGCCGCCCTGGACGTCCAGCGGTTTTTTGAGCGTATCGTCTTTTTCGGGGCCGAGTACCATGAAGCGCAATCCTGGCGAAAGTTTGGCTCCACTCTAGCGGGTTTGGCCTGTGCGGCTCCGTTCGAGAGCGCACACAGGCCCGGACTCCGACCTGCCTCTAGCCGCCGTCGCCGATGCTGACCTCGGCGATGCCGATGCCCAGTGCGCGGTCGTCCGCCCACTGGCCCAGGCTGCGCGGCGTGGTCGGGCGCGGCACCTCGATCGCCAGGCTGCGCTGGGCGCCGTCCGTGTACAGGCGCAGCTTGACTTCCTGCAGGCTGGGGCCGAGCCGGAACTGCGCGCTCTCGCCGCCGATGCGCAGGGTGAAGGGCAGCGTGGTGTTGTCGGCGAAGGCCTGGGCCTTGAGCAGCACGTCGGCCACTTTCGGCAGCGGACGGTCGAAATGCAGCACCACCTGCTTGCCGGTGGACCAGCGTCCCCAAGGCTCGGCGACCGACAGGCCGTCGGCGCCGCGCACTAGGCCGCCGTAGGGACGGGACAGGTGGAAGGCGCCGAGCGAACGGAAGTCGCCGGCCAGGCGCCACAGCGCATAGTCGCCGGTCACCGCCGCCGGGGTCGCCGCGCCTTCCGGCAGCGCGTGGCGGCCGATCACGAGCAGCCACTTGTGGCGCGCCGGCAGCTGGTAGGCATCGATCGGCGCGTCCTTCGGCAGTTCCAGCATGCCCGTGTCCTGGTGATCGATGTGGAACTGGGCGCGCATGATGTCCATCATGGCGCTGCCCGCCACCGTGACCTGGCCATGTTCGGCTTTCGGGATGGTCCGGTAGGCCAGCTTGCCGGCCGCGTCGGGCGGCCAGTCGCGCCGCACCTGGCTCAGGTAGCGGTCGTTCTCGAAGGCGCCGATGGCCAGGGTGAAGGGCACCGCCGCGAACAGGAACAGCGGCGCGGCGAAGCGGCTGCCGGCCGCCCACAACAGCAGCACCGCCAGGTTGACGGCGGCCAGGGTCCAGCCCTGCCAGGACTGCAGGTTGAGCGCGGCGATTTCCGGTCCGTCGATCGGCGTCGGCGAATAGCGCGGCAGCAGCACCAGGGCGGCGAGGACCGCGGCGCCGACCAGGGCCGCCACCAGCCAGGCCAGGCGCGGATGCTGGCGCCGCTCCTGGTGCCTGCCGAGCGGCGCGGCGGCGATCAGCAGCAGCAGCGGGAACACGAAGCTGTAGTAGCGCAGGTGCAGGCGCACCACTTCGAGCGGCCCCAGGCCGGCGATCGAGGCGGTGTACATCACGGTGACGCCGGCGGCCGATCCCAGCATCAGGAAGCTGTACAAGGTCAGGCGGTTGAGCGCGGCGTCCGCCTGGCGCCGTGCTGCGCCACTGACCAGGGCCAGGGCCAGCATCGCCATCGGCAAGGGCAGCAGCACGGCCAGCACCATGAGGTGGCCGCGGCCGTTGACGAAAGCCGGCGGCGCCAGGGACAGCAGGGAACGGCCGGCGCCGGAGTGGGCGGCGGTGGCGTAGAAACTGCCGAACAGGCTCAGTCCCGGCTCGCCGGCCAGCACATAGCCGACCCCGAACTTGGCCAGCACGGTGGCGACCGCGGCCAGCACGGCCGAGATGAAACCGTCGGTCAGCCAGGCGCCGCGGGGTTCGCGCAGCCAGGCGGCGCAGGCCAGGTAGAGGCAGAGGGCGGGCAGCAGGAACAGGGCGTGCACCTTGACCAGGCTCATCACGCCGAGCACGGCGCCGCTCGCCAGGCCGAGGCGCGCCGCGCTCCAGCGGGTATGGTTGAGGGCCATCCAGCTCAGGACGATGAAGCCGAAGTAATACATGGCTTCCGGCATGAACAGGGCCGTATACAGATTGAAGGGCGCGAGCAGGGACAGCAGGGTGACGGCCACCGCCGCCGCGGGGCGCGCGACACGCCGCCCGATCAGGTAGACGAAGGGGCCGGCGCCGACGAAGAGCAGGGCATTACCGATGCGCACGCAGTCGAGGAAGCCGCTGCCGCAGGAGGTGCTGGCGCTGAACAGCCAGAGATAGAGGTAGGACGGCACGATGGCTTCGGCCAGCGGCTGCAGGCGCGCCATCTTGCTGTAATACCACTCGTCGGCAAAGATCACCGGATTCAGGCCCAGGTGGCGGTGCAGCAGCCAGGCGAACACGGCGGCGAGACCGGCCGCCAGGCATAGCCAGGCGAGGCGGTCGCCGGCGGCGCGCGGGAGGGAAGCGGAAGCCGGAACGGCCGGGGTGGGTTGTGTTCTCATCATGGCGGCAAGGGGGCGGCGCGCCATGCGCGCAGCGCCTCGTTCATTGATTCCCAGGTAAAGAATTGGCGTTTTTCATAATACAGCGCACCCGCATGCGGGCGCTCCCTCAGGCGGGCCGGGTCCACCGGCTGCAAGGCCTGGACCCCGCGCAGCAGGTAATGCAGCAGCACGAAGGGGAACAGCCCGATCCAGGTGACGCGCTGCGAAGGATAGGACAGGCACAGGCGCAGGTAGCGCAGCCGCTCGCGCCAGGGAATGGCGCGCGCGCTCACGGGACCGTTCTGCGGCAGCGGCGCCAGCACCCGGAACAGGGGGCCGGGCAGGCCAGCGGCCTGGTACAGCGAATACTGCCAGGTGCGCGCCAGCAGGCCGTGGCGGCCGGCCGCGTCGAGGGCGAGCGCGTGCAGGGCGTCGTGGTCGTGGTGGCCGCCTTCCCAGGCCGTCACGTGCAGCGAGTCGACCTGGGCGAACGCGCCGATCCAGGCGGCGATCCAGGCGCCCGCCGCGTGCAGGTGCGCGGGCAGGCGCGCGTCGCCGATCCCCAGTTCCTGGCCGGCGAACGCCACGTCCTCGCGCGCCACGCCCAGGCGTGCCAGGACGGCGAGCGATTCGGCGTTGCGCCGGGCCGCCGTGGCGCCGGCTGTCGCGCCGTCGGTCAGGTAGGCGCAGGCGACCCGCAGGCCGCGGCGGCGGCAATCGGCGATACGCGCGAAGACGCCGAATTCGTCGTCCTGGTGCGCGAACAGGAACAGCGCGGCCGCGGGCTCAGTAGGCATCGAAGTCGAGGAAGCTGAACTGGATGCGGCTCGGGTCGAGGGCGCCGACGCGCGCGCTGAAGGAACGGTAGATCAGGTTCAGCGGCGAGGGCCGCAGGCGCATCGGGATGCTGAGGTAGTTGCCGTAGCGGCTGGAGGCGTCGGGCGCCAGGCCGATGAAAAGGCGCAGCGGCGACAGCATCGGGCCGCCGGCCCGGGGCGCCGCCGGCTGCTCCAGTTCGGCGTAGGCGGGCAGCCCGGCGCCGAAGGCGGCCGCGTGGAACTGGCTGCGTCCGTCCCGGCTGCGCGACCACACCGGATTGTGCGGGTTGGCGCAGCGCCAGGCCAGGGCCGCGTCGCTCCAGCTGCGCTCGAAGGACAGCTCGCGCGCCGGCGCCTTGGGCGCATGGCGCAGGGCGCCCAGGCCGATGCGGGCTTCCAGAGGACGCACCAGCTGGAAACCCAGCTTGCGCACGAAGCCGGGGGTGCTGTTGGCATTGGCCACGCCGTAGACGCCGTCGTAGCCGCCCGCCATGCCGGCCTCGAAGGTCATGGCGGCCAGCTTCGTGAACAGGCCCTTGCCCTGGTAGTCCGGGTGGGTGGCCGTGTTCAGCGACAGCAGCACCGGCACCTCGCGCCCTTCGACCCAGGCGCGCGCCGGCACGCACACGTAGTGCGCCGCCAGGCGCTCGCCATCCCAGGCGTCGAAGCCGACCGGCTGGCCGTCGGGATTGTCGACGTAGAGCCAGGACAGGTAGGCGGGCGTGAACTTGGCGACGCCGGGGAAGCAGGCCCCGAACAGGTCGCTGTAGCGGGCCAGATGGTCATGGTCAACCTGAACGGGAGCGAAGCGCATCACTTGAAGATCCAGTATTTGCTGAGCAGGTAGCCGTTCACCGCCACCAGGGGCAGCGAGACGATCTTCCCGGCCAGCGGGTTGTCGACGAAGGAAGCGGCCAGCGTCACGCAGGCGATGGTCAGGAGGTAGTTCAGGCCGACCACGCACAGGTAGCGCGCGAAGTTGGCGGCCGACGCCGCCTGCTCGAAGGTGACCCGGCTATGGAAGGCGTAGTTCACCAGCAGGCCGGTGCCGAAGCCGGCGCTGGCCGCGGCCGTGTGGTGCACGCCGCTCGCCAGCAGCAGCTGCATGGTGCCGACATCGACCCCGGCGCACAGCAGGCCGCCGATGAGGAACACGGCGAACTGGCGCCGGCGCAGGGCGTCAATCATTGCGGACCTGCTGTTCGCGGCGCCGGAACAGGGTGCGCTTGTGCAGGGGACGGCGCGGGACCGAGGCGATGTCGTAGGCAATGAAGGCCAGGATCAGCTGCACGCCCATGATCACCGGCAGCGCGGCCACCATCACGGTGCCGGCCGGGGTCGAGCTGCCGGCGCGCGCCGAGCTGATCCAGTGCGAAATGCCGTAGGCGCTGCCGAACAGCGTGAGCAGCACGCCCAGCGGCAGTTCGAGCGAGGCCAGCGACATGTTGCGCAGGTAGTAGTTGTAGAACAGGCGCTTGAAGAAGTTGCGCACGTTCTTGGCCAGGAACTCGGTGACCACCTTCGACACCTTCAGATTGCTGACCTCGTCGCCGTAGAACGCGTCCATCGGCACGTCGACCGCCACCGCGCCCAGGGTATTCAGGCGGAACAGCATGTCGCTCTCGAAGAAGTAGCGCTTGCTGATCTTGTCGAAGGGCAGGAAGCGCGCCGCGTCGGCGTGGATCGCGGTGTAGCCGTTGGTCGGATCGAACAGGTCCCAGTAGCCCGAGGACAGCTTGGTCATGAAGGACAGCATGGCGTTGCCGAACAGGCGTACCGGCGGCATCGACCCCAGGCGCTCCAGGTTGAAGAAGCGGTTGCCCTTGGTGTAGTCGGCCTCGCCGGCCAGGATCGGCGCGACGAAGGTCGGGATCAGGCGCGCGTCCATCTGGCCGTCGCCGTCGATCTTGACGATCACGCGCGCGCCGTCGGCGATCGCGGCGCGGTAGCCGGTCAGCACGGCGCCGCCCACGCCCTGGTTCTCGGCATGCTCCAGCACCACCACGCGCGGATCGCTGCAGTTGGCGCGCACGAAGTCGCCGCTGTGCTCGGGACACTTGTCGTCGATGACGTAGATGCGCGCCACTTCCGGCCCGATGCCCGCGATGACGCCGAGGATGTGGCGGATCACGCGGTAGCTCGGGATCACGACCGCGATGGTGTCGCTGCCGGCGTCCGCGCCGGGAATGCGATGCGCGCTTGCGCTTGCGCCGATGGTTTGCGGTGCGTTCATGGGGCGCTGTCTCCGGTGCCCGGCAGGATGCGGTACCACTGCTGGCGCACCAGGGCATCGAGCACCTGTTGCGCGCTCTGGTCCCAGGTCAGCCATGGCATGTTCGATGAGGGCGGCGCCTTGCCCTCGGCGTGCAGGGCCAGCCAGCGGGTGACCGCGCCGGCCAGGTCCTCGGGCGCCAGGCCCTCGAAGTAATAGGCGTGTTCGCCCGCGACTTCGCGGAACACGGGCAGGCTGCGCGCCAGGATCGGAATGCCGTGCTGGGCCGCCTCGATCAGCGGCAGGCCGAAGCCTTCGCCTTCGGACGGGGCCAGCAGCGCGGAGGAGCTGGCGTAGAGCTTGAGCAGCATCTCGTCCGAGATGCCGGGCAGCCAGAACAGGCGCCGGCCTTTTTCAGGGTGGCTTGCCATGCGGTCGACCAGCTTGTCGACCATCCAGCCCTGCTTGCCGACGATGACCAGGTTGGCGTCCACGCCCTGCCGCCACAGCAGCTCGAAGGCGGCCAGGGCCTGAGTATGGCCCTTGCGCGGCTCCACCGTGCCCACCATCAGGAAGCTGGGGCGTTCGGCGAGGGCCTGCAGCACCTGGTCCGCGTCCGGCGGCAGGCCGAAGCTCGGGGCGCTGGCGTCGATGTCGGCGCCCAGGTGGAAGTGGCCCAGCTTGAGCGGGGCGCGGCGTTTCAGGTTCTGGCGCCCGATCCAGTCGGCCAGCTCGTCGGCGACGGCCCGCGAGATGCACAGCACGCCGTGCGACACCTTGTGCACGGTGCGCAGGAAGTCGCCGAAGTACTGTTCGGTCCCGAAGGGGAAGACCTCGGGGCGCAGCATCGGCAGCACGTCGAACACGACGAACACGACCTCGAGCCCGCGGTCGCGCATCGACAGCAGCTGGGCTTCGTTCTGGGTGGTGCCGGTGGTGAACAGGTCGAGGCCGAAGAAGACGTCCCCCGGACGCAGCTCGGCCGGCGCGTCTTCCATCGGCAGGTCCGGTTCGCCCACCAGCTTGATGCCGAAACGGCGCGCGTAGTGGTAGGGGCGGTTGCCGCCCAGCGAATACACGGGTTCGATGCGGAAACCCGGCGGCGGAACGGCGATCATGGACAGCAGGATGCTGCGAACCACGCGCTGGATGCCGGTCTTGAGGTCGGACTGGATCAGGGCCGAGACATCCACCAGCAGCTGGCGCTGGGCGGACGGCGGGCGGTTGAAGGCGATCGCGGCGGCCAGGTCATGCAGCTCGGATGCGGGACAAAGCGGGGCGGCCGCGCGCACCGTGGCGGCGTAGGCCGCGTGGCGGCCGCGCCGCGCCAGCCGCTCGATGGCGTCGTGGTACAGGGCGCCGACGTGGGCGGGTGCGTGCTCGCGCGCCATGTGCTCCTGGGCGCGCTGCGCCAGGCCGGCGCGCAGCGCGCCGTCGCCGCGCAGGCGCTCCAGGGCCGTGGTCAGCTCGTAGTTGGGGAATTCGTCCTGCAGCTTGATCAGCAGCTCATCCGCGATCGACGCGGTCGATCCGTGCGCGTTGACGATGGTGGGCACGCCGTACAGCAGGCAGTCGAGCACCGAGGCCGAAGTCTCGCCGCGGGTGCTGCTCCTGAGCTGCACCGCGCAGTCGCAGGCGGCCAGCCAGTCGGCATAGGCGGCGGCGTCGACGAAGCCGGTGATGCGGATGCGTTCCGCAGCCGGGCTGGCCGCGATACGGTCCATCAACTTGGCGCCATAGGGGCCGGGATCGTTCTCGCCGACGAACACCAGGTGGCAGGCCGGGTCCTGGGCCTGTGCCGAGGCCAGCCAGGCGTCGAGCAGCTCGGCATTGAGCTTGGTGCGGCCCAGCATGCCGAAGGTGCAGACCGCGTAGTCGCCGTCCTTCAGGCCCAGACGCGCACGCGCGGCGGCGCGGGCATCAGGCGTGCCGGATTCCGGAGGGCGGCCGCGCAGCAGCGGGATCGTGGCCCAGCCGTCGGCGGCGCCCGGGCCGTACCAATGCGTGGCCAGCTCCTTCGGGAAATCCGAATGGACGATGACGCCTTGCGCGCTGTCCAGCACACCCTTGTTGAGCGGGTACTTCCAGATGGCCGGGTTGCGGCCGTCCTTCATGTGGTCGAGCAGGCCGCTGTAGCCGTGCGACTCGTACAGCGCGCGCAGGAAGCCCTTGTCCAGGTAGCCTTCTCGCTCCAGGTTGTCGAGCACGCCGGAGAAATAAAAGTCGTGCAGCACCACCACGCCCGGCACCTCGCGCACCAGTTCGAACATGTGCTGGTGGGCGTGCGAATTGCCGAAGTGGTAGAGCACGCGGTCGACCGCGTGCGCGTTGGCGCGCAGCCAGTCGGGATCGCGCAGAGGCAGGCCGGCGAGGCGCGCGTCGTCCACCTTGTCCTGGGCCACGACCAGCTCGATGTCGTAGTACTTCGCCAGCTCCGGCACCAGTTCGGCGCTGTAGTCGGCGATGCCGGATTTCTGGGGCGGGAGCGGCGACACGTAGGCCAGGCGCGGGCGCGCGGCCGGCGCCGCGGGGCCATTGTGCTCGGCGACGGTCGCGCTCAGGGCGGTCCACAGCTGGTGCGGATCGGCGCCGCGCGGATCGGCATGCAGTGTGTGCCAGGGCGCCTCGCCAAGGGCGCCGGCGGCGCGCGCGCCGCGCTCGATGGACAGCGTCACGCCAGGTTCCAGGCCGCCCAGGGCGTGGCGGCGCAGCAGCTCGCGCGTGCGCCCGCCGGAAGGGATGTCGAAGGCGCGCACGCGCGCCGGGCCGAGGGCCGGCTCCAGGCGCAGGCTCTCCAGCGCCACCGGGTCGTGCAGCGGGGCCGCGGCCCACAATTCGTGAGCGCCCGGGTTCTGGCGCGCCAGGGTCAGGGCAAGGGCGACGGCGGCCGGGTCGACGCGGCCATGGTGGCCCAACAGGTCGATGACGATGCGCATGGTTCAGGAATCCGTATGAAGGCGGCGGGCGCGCTGCAGGTCGGCCAGCACGGCGCGCACCGATGCCGGCAGGCCGCGCAGCTCGTCGGGCACCGGGGCAACGCCTTCCGGCAGCGGCTCGGGCGGGGTTTGCTTGATGGCGGACAGCGAGGCGGACACGCGCCGGTTGAGCGCCGGGAAGCGCAGCAGGACCGGGATCAGGAGCCGGCGCAGCGCTTCGCTGCGCGTCAGGCGGGTGACGATGCGGCGCAGGCGCTGCGGCCGGCGCAGCGCCTGCACCAGGCGCCCGGCCAGGCGCAGCGGGCGGGTCACGCGCCACGAGGTGCTGGCATGGATCGCGATGATGGTCGCTTCCATGCTCTTGGCCCAGGCCAGCAGTTTCTCGGCATTGGCCTGTTCCAGTGCCACGGTCTGGGTCAGGGCGCCGATCTGTGCGTCGGCGTGCATCTTTTCCTGGGCCGCCTGCTCGACGCGGGCGTTGGCCACGTCGAGCCGCTCCTGCAGCTCGCTGGCATGCTCGAGCGCGTCGCGCAGCGCGTCGTTGGCCGCGCGGCCGTTGCGCCAGGCCGCGTCCAGGTGGTGCGAGATGAATTCATCGAACACATTGGGCTGGATGCCGAACTTGTCCAGCAGCTCGGAATGTTCCTGGGCCACGTAGTAGCGGTTCAGGCCATCGAACCAGGCATAGCGGTAGCCCTGGCCGAGCACCAGCGGCTCCCAGCTCGCGTGGTTGGTCTCGCGGCTGTTCGGCAAGGTCGCCTCGATCACCAGTACCCACGGGCGCCAGCGCGCGAAGTCCATCCCGCGCAGCACTTCGCCCTCGAAGCCTTCGACGTCCACCTTCAGGAAATGGATCTCGCCGTGCACATGCTCGGCGCAGACCGAGGCCAGGGTGCGCACCGGCACCTTCAGCTCGGTGACTTCGTGGCCTTCGGCGCGGTGCAGTTCGGCCACCGATTCCTCGGGCGAGGCCCAGCCGCGCACGGCCGGCACGTCGTACAAGGTGAGCTCGCCGTTGGCGGCGCCGGCCGCGATGGCCAGGTTGACGTCGCGCGGGCGCTGTTCCAGGAAGGCCTGGTGGAAGGAGGGCAGGGGCTCGATGCTGATGCCATGCCAGCCGCGGTCGTAGAAGGCCTTGGTGACCGAGTGCTCGACCGGATCGTTGGCGCCGACGTCGATGTAGAAGCCGCCCTGCACGTGGCCGAGGGCGCGCCACAGCAGCACGTCCTCGCTGTTCTGGGAATAGGAAACGAAGTAGTCCTGGTTCATGCGCTGGCGTCCTCGAACAGGTTGCCGAAGCCGGCGCGGCGCGCCAGGGCGGCGGCGGCGGAAGGCTTGTCGTACACGAACAACAGTACCAGGGCCTGGGCCAGCAGGTCGTCGGCGTGTGCGCCTTCGCGCACGAAGACCGCGTCACCCCAGCCCAGGCGGTCGCGCGAGCGCTGGCCGGCGCCATCCACGCTCGGATAGCGGCACAGCGAGTAAAAGTCCAGCAGGTAGAAGCCGGCCGCGCGCAGCAGGGTCTCGATCTCGGAGAACAGGCCCTGGCCGGCATAGATCGGCGCGAACGAGACTTCGCAGTGCACGACGTTGGTGCGCGCCAAGACGGCGCCCGCATGCCGCAGCACCGGCAATTCGAAACCCTGGATGTCGAGTTTCAGGAAGTCGACCGGACCGGTCTGCGCCAGGACGTCGTCGAGGCGGCTGGTCGCCACGCGCTCGGTGCGCAGGGTGTGCAGGTGCTCGAGGTCGAGCAGCTGGCCGGTGAGTTCGCGGTTAAAGGGCAGCAGCGAGCAGGTGGCGTCGTCGTTGTTGATGTGGAAGGTCTGTTCGGCGCCGTCGCCGATGAAGGTCGGGTAGAGCGTGACCCGGCTGTCCGGGTTGCGCAGGCGGCTGGCCTCGATCTTTTCCTGCTGCGGCTCGAAGCCGATGATCCGGTAGGGCAGGCCCTGGCGGGTCAGCGGCGCGTAAATGTGCTCTTCGGTCTCGAGCTCCTGGGCGCCGATGTCGACCACGGTGAGCGGGCGCGCCAGCAGCTTCGCGGCGGCCGCGGCCACGCCGCGCTTCAGGTCTTCCAGGCTGCCCTGGTCGCCGTGCGACTGGCGGTATTCCTCGGACGCCATCAGCGCGGCGACGAGTTCCTGTGCGCCGGCGCCTTCGGCCAGGCGCGCGCCCCAGTACTGCAGGCCGGCCGGATCGGGTTCGCGGCCCAGGAAGCCGCGGTACAGGCCGCGCACGACGGCGGCGTGGTCGGCGGCGCGATTTTCGGCATGGTCCTGGTCGGGATGTGCGCTAGTGTCGGACATGGATATCGGTAGGTTGGGTCAGCGGACGCTGAACTGCAGCTGCGGATGCAGGTTGACCAGGCCGCCCCAGGTGATGGAAGCGGGATTCGGGGCAACCACGAAGCTGTGCACCTCGTGCAGGTAGTTCAGCACTTTCTCGAACGAGCCTTCGCCATGGCCGCCGGCGCCCAGGCCAACGGTGATGGTGTATTCGTCCGGGAACAGCGACAGGTTCAGGGAAAAGCTGGCGGACAGCACCGCACCGGCCGCGGCCGGCCCAGGCGCGCGCCGCATGCAATAGCTGTTGGTCTCGAACAGGGTGGCGCCGAAGCGGTTGCGGATCTTGAAGCCGACGTGGGGGTCGAGCACGCCCTCGTGCAGCAGGTAGTCGATCTGCAGCGCCGCCGGCTCGTCCGCCACCAGTGTCGCGCGCTCGTGGCCGTGGCGGTCCAGCAGGCGCACCCCGACGCAGTCGGCCGCCGGGGTGGTGATGCTGCCGGTCTTGCCGGCCAGTGCGTGCATGTGCTCGCGCGCGACGGGTTGGGCGGGGGCGGTGTGGATCTGGATCGCGTCGGGCGCCTGGTCGGCGCGCCCCAGCAGCTCGGCCTGGTACAGGTCGAGGGCGTCGGCCGGCGCGCCGTCGAAGGCGACGCGGCCGCCGCGCAGGAAGATGCAGCGGTCGCAGATATTGAGGATGGTGCCGGCGCTGTGCGATACGAACAGCAGGGTGGTGCCGGCCTGGATGAAGCGCTCGATGCGGCTGTAGCACTTCTGCTGGAAGAACACGTCGCCCACGGCCAGCGCCTCGTCCACGATCAGGATGTCGGGACGCACGCAGGTGGCGACGCTGAAGGCCAGGCGCACCTGCATGCCGCTCGAGTAGACCCGTACCGGCTGGTCGATGTAGTCGCCGATGTCGGCGAACTCCAGGATCTCGGGCATGCGCGCCTCGATCTCATCGACGCCCAGTCCCAGCAGCTGGCCCGCCAGCACCGCGTTCTGGCGGCCGGTGAAATCGGGATGGAAGCCCATGCCCAGCTCGAGCAGGGCGGCCACGCGCCCGTGCAGGGTGACGGCGCCGACGGTGGGCTGGGTGGTGCCGGTGATCAGCTTGAGCAGGGTGCTCTTGCCGGCGCCGTTGACGCCGATCAGGCCGACCGATTCGCCCGGCCGGATGGTGAAGTCGATCTCCTGCAGCACCCACTTGAGCGCATGGCGCGGCCGTCCCGGCAGCATCCAGTCGGCCACCCGCGCCCAGCGCGAGCGGTACTGCTTGTAGGCCTTGCCCAGGCCTTGTGCGATGATCGCGCCCATTACAGCTCGTCCACCATTTCGCCGGCGCGCTTGCGGAACATGCGCAGGCCCAGCACGCACAGCAGCAGGGCCAGCACCAGCACCGGCGCCAGTGCGCCCCAGTCGGGCCATGCGTTCTTCACCAGGATGCCCTGGCAGGCCCCGATCAGCGGCGCCATCGGGTTGAAGGCCAGCAGCGGGCGCACGTGTTCCGGCAGGATCGAGGCTGGGTAGACGATGGGCGTGAACCAGAACCAGAACTGCATGGCGATGGTCATGAACTGGCCGACGTCGCGGAAAAAGACATTCAGGATGCCGCTCACCATGCCGATCCCCAGGGCCAGCAGGACCATCAGCAGCAGCACCGGCAGCAGGGCGGCATAGGCCAGGCCGGGGAAATTGCCGCTGGCGAGCAGGAAGACGGTGAACAGGCCGAAGATGATGCCGAAGTTGACGAGCGCGCTCAGCACCGCGATGACGGGCAGGGCGATGCGCGGGAAGCTGACCTTCTTGAGCAGGTTGGCCTGCTCGATGAACACGTTCTGGCCGCGGCCGACGATCTCGGCGAACAGGCCCCAGGTCAGGATGCCGGCGCACAGGTAGACCGAATAGGCCAGGTTCGAGTCGCTGCCGGGCAGGCGCGCGCGCATGACCTCGGCGAAGATCACCGTGTAGACCAGGATCATGGCGAGCGGGCTCAGGAGCGACCAGAGGGCGCCCAGGATCGCGTTCGCGTATTTCGACTGGAACTCGCGCTTGACGCTGCCCAGCACGAAACCGCGGTAGGCCCACAGGCCGCGCAGCATCAGGGGCATCATGGGGTAAACGGTGTGGGAAACGCCCCGCGCGGGGCCGGCGTTGGGGTTGGTGTCATCATAAGCAGGACCGGTGAGGGCGGAATTATACTCCACGGTCCAGCTGTCTTATTGTTCAATTGTAACGACTTGTCATGGCGCCGGGACAGGGTCCCTCCATGCCGGGGCCGCTCAGTCGCCCTGCGCCAGGCGCTGCAGGCCGGTGGGATCAAGGATGATGAGGCGGTGCGCCTCTTTCTGGACGATGCCTTGCTGGGCAAGGGTGAGCAGCGCGCGGGTGACGGTCTCGCGGCTGGTATTGATCATGTTGGCGATGTCCTGGTGGGTCGGGAGGTTCTCGACCACGCGCTGGCCGTCCTTGTCCAGGGTGTGCTGCATCAGCGAGATATAGGTATAGATCCGGCGCGTCGTATTGTTAATGCTGAGCAAGGCACGGAATTCGGAGTCGCGCTGGATCTTGTGCGCCAGGTGGCCCAGCATCTTGCGCGCCACCGAGGGCGAGTGCGAGAACAGGTGCAGGGCGGTGCTGGCCGGCAGGAAGGCGACCAGCACCTCGGTGGTGGCGACCACCGACGCCGAGCGGGTCGAGCTGTTGATCAGCGCGATCTCGCCGAAGAAGTCGCCCGCGGACAGCATGCGCAGGCCCACCGCGCGCCCGTCCTCGGTGACGTCGATCACCTGCAGCTGGCCGGACAGCAGGAACAGCAGGGCGTCGCCGTTGCCGCCCTTGTGCAGGACCACCGCGCGCTTCGGGAAATGGCGGTAGCGCAGTTCACCCTTGACCTTGAGGATCTCTTCGTCGGTCAGCTCGGACAAGAGCGGGATCTTGCGCAGGTGAACCTGAATCTGGCGCTCTTGCAATTCGGGCGCGGCAGCCGGTGCGGGCTGCTCGGAACGCGGGGAAAGCTTGGCGGTGGAACTCATCGATCGGTCAGGTCTCGTCAAAAGGGCCCATACAGGAACACGGGAAGGGCCACGGCGGCAATGCCGGCTGCGTTGGCGCCCATGTCGCGCCAGCAGAAGCGCCGTTCAGGCACCAGGGCCTGCAGGCATTCGACCAGCAAGCCTCCCAGCAGCAGGCCGGCCAGCCACAGCAGCGCCTCCTGGCGTTCCTGGGCCAGGCGCATGGCCAGCGCGGTGAGCACTGCAAAACCCGCGAAATGCAGGAGCTTGTCGTTCGGCAGGGGAGGCAGCCAGCTGTTGGGCACCAGGCACCCAAGGCCCAGCAACACCGCCGTGCAGATGAACAACCACGCTTCCAGCATCATCGGCTTTGTTTCCATCTTTATATCAAAGCCGGATTGTACCGTCACGCTCAGGGGTAACGCCACTGCCAGCTCAGCTGCAGCTGACGGTTATTGTACTGAAAGATGCTGATGTTTTCCCGGTTGCGTACCGCCCGTCCCTCCAGCACAACACTCTGGTATTTGCTGATTTGCCAAGCCAGCCCGGCGCGCACTACCTGGGTACGCTGCGAGCGGATCTGGTCGATCAGGAGTTCGGGCGAATAGGCGCTGGCGCTGTCCCAGGACTGGCGGGTATAGGACAGGTCGCCGCTCAGGTTCCAGCCGAGCGGCCGGCGCAGCGAGACGGTCAGGTAATTGCCGTGCCGGTTGCCGCCCGGGCGGTCGCCGCGCGCCTGGTCGCTGAGCAGGCCGCCGGTGGCGCTGGCCGCCAGGACGCCGAGCTGGTGCGTGACCTGGGCGCGCGCTTCGAGCACATTGGCATTGAAGGCCGGCAGCGAGACATAGTCGGTGTGGGTGGCGCTGGCGGTCAGGTAAAGCTGGGTGCGCGGCGGCAGCGGCAGGGGTGGCGCCAGGCGCGCCTGCAACTGGGTCTGTTTCTGGTAGAGGCGGCCGCCCAGGGTGGTCACGCCGGCGGTGCCGGTGGTGCGCAGGGCCCATTCGCCGAAGCGCCAGGGCGACTCGATGCCGGCATATAAAGCGGCCGTGTCGTAGCCGCGCATCTGGTCGTAGCGCCGCCCCAGCACCTGCACGAAGCCCAGGCTGCCGTTGGCGGTCACGTCGCGCACGTAGTCGGCGCTGACCGTGGTGTATTGGTCGCGCTGGGGCAGGAAGTCGGCCAGCAGGGGCAGTTCGATGTCGCCGTCGGGGCCGGTCACGATGAAGGTGGAATTGCTGGCGCCCTGGTTGACGTTGTCGTCGATCCCGCGCCCCAGGCTCACCGACAGCGAGCTGGACGGACGCCAGGCCTGGCAGCCGCTGTCGCGCGCCTCGGAGATCAGTTCCAGGATCTCGCGCGAGGGCGAAAAACGGGTCTCGACGTTGGCGAACAGCCGCTCGGCTTCGTCGCCGTGGCCCAGGCTGCACTGGATCAGCGCCAGGTCGAGCCAGGCGCCGGCGTGCTCCGGTTCCTGTTCGATCAGGCGCGACAGCGCTTTCGAGGCATCGCTCTTGCGTCCTTCGGCGAGCGATTGCAGGGCGGTCTGGTACAGGGCTTGCTGGGGCGTGACTTCGCCTTCGGCCGCCGTATCGGCAGCGGTACCGGCCGGCAGGTCGGCGCCGGCCGTTTGCGCACCCGCCCAGCCGGGCAGGCAGGCGAGCAGGAGCGTCAGGAGTACGGGAAAACGGGCGCTCATGCGGATATTCCTGGTACTGCGGAAGCCGGCGCCGCGCCGGACGGGTTCAAGCTGGAATCGAGGGTGTACAAGGGAGTCGGTTTTTCTTTGCCACGCAATAGGCGCTCTCCCAGCGGGAGGAAGCGGTGGCGCCGGCTGCGTTCGACGGCGCCGGGGCCGATGATGATGTGATGGGAAAAGTCGCGCGCGACCTGCTCGAGGCGGGCGGCGGTATTGACGCTGTCTCCGACCGCAGTATAAATGCTGCGGAAGGAAGTGCCAAAGTCGCCCGCCATGGCCTCGCCGCTTTCGATGCCGATCCGCACCCGCAGCGGCTTGTAGCCGGCGCGCACGCGCTCCTCGCTCAGGCGGGCGACGCGCAGGGTGATCTCGCGCGCCGCGTCCAGCGCCAGGTCGGCGTGCTGCTCGAGCGGCAAGGGCGCGCCCCAGAAGGCCATCATGCCATCGCCCGTGTACTTGTCCAGGGTGCCCTGGTGCCCGATCACGGGGCCGGTCAGGCAGTCGAGGAAGTCGCGCGTCAGGCGCGCCGCTTCTTCCACCGGCAGGGTCTCGACCTGGCCGGTATAGCCTTCCATGTCGGCCACCAGGGTGGTGACGTCGCGCTGGCGCGGACGCAGCGGGTCCTGCTCCTCGCTGCGCAGCAGCTCCTCGACCACGGCCGGGGCCACGTACTGGCGCAGGGTCTGCAGCAGGTGGCGCGAACGGCGCTGGGCCTGCTGCCACTGGTAAGGCACGGCCACCGCCAGCAGGAACAGGTTGGTGGCCAGCGGCCCAACCGGCGCGAACAGCGGATCGTGGGGTGCGACCAGGTAGGCCAGGCCCAGCCACAGGGCCGAGCTGGCGCCGAGCATCGCGATGCCGGCCGCGGCCGACAGGCGTGGCAGCTGCACGGTACACAGCACCACCGACACCAGCGCGAACAGGCAGGCCAGCAACCGTCCCGGCCACGGGGCGGGCGTCAGGCCGGCCTGGCGGTCGAGCAGGGCGGACAGGATGGTGGCTTGCACCCCCAGGCCCGGACGGCTGGCGGCGAGCGGGGTGGTGACCCGGTCCCCCATGCCCAGCGAGGACGAGCCGACGATTACCAGGCGGCCGCTGGCGCTGGACGGCACGATGCGCCGCTCCAGGATGTCGGCGGCGCTGACGACCGTGTAGGCGGGCCAGTCGCGCCGGTAAGGTACGCGCAGGTAGCCGTCGTGCAGGGTGGCGCCGTCGAGCGCGAGCGGCTCCTTGCCGGTGCAGCAATTCACCAGGGCCAGGGCCAGGGCCGGATAATGGCGGCCCTCGTACTCGGTCACCAGGGGCACGCGGCGCAGGGCGCCGTCCGGGTCGGGCACGAAACCGATCGCGCCGATGTGCGGGGCCGCGGCGAGCGCAGCGTAGTTGCCGATGAAGCCGGTGGCCGGGACGCCGCGCTGGCCGGGGTGGGGCGCCGCCCCGCCGCCCAGGTGGCCGTCGCGCACCGGCTGCGGGCGTGTGCGCGCGAAATCGAAGTCGAAGGCCTGGGCCGGCACCAGCGGGCCATGCCGGGCCAGCACGGCCAGGCGGGCGTCGCCCGGGGTACTGGAACTGGACGGGAGCACGATATCGAGGGCAATGCCGCGCGCGGCATAGTCGGTCAGCAGGATCTCGGCCAGGTCGGCCAGGCGTTCGCGCGGCCAGGGCCAGGGCCCGAGCTCGTCGAGCGAGGCCTCGTCGATGTCGACCACCAGGATGCGCGGCTCGGGCGCATCGCTGACCCGCAGGCGCAGGAAGGCGTCGCGCAGCCATTCGTCGGGCAGCACCGAAAGCTGCAGCTGTGCGAAACCGGCGCCCAGCCCGCCGTTGCGGGAAAGCGACAATTGCGGCAGGGATCCGTATTGCGACCAGACGGTCGCCAGGAAGGCGAGGGCCGCGATGACCCAGCGTCCGCGGGGTCGGGCTTGTGTTCTCGGTTCAGCCACGCGCGGCAGTGTACGAGCGTACTTTCGGTTAGTAAGCTGCCAGTATAACGCGCACAGTTGCTACCGCGCATGTGTTTTTCCTTGCCTTTTTGTAAATGCTACAAACTGTAACTCTTCAGGGACGGGAGCGGCTTTCCGATAGAATGTGATAGTCGTCACAGAACCGTGCCCGCACGACGGCTACATTGGCGGTTAAAAGGGGAATATCTTGCGAAACATACTTATTACAGCATTGCTTGCATGCGCGGCACCGCTCGCTTGCGCGGCCGATGCGGGCAAGATCATCTTCGTCGCCGGCAAGGCCAGTGCGGGCGAGCAGCCCGCGGTCGAAGGCGCCGCCGTCCAAGAAGGCCAGATGCTCAGCACGGGCAGCGATGGCTTCATCTATGTGAAGACGGTCGACAACGGCCTGTTCATCCTGCGTCCGCAAACCAAGGCGCGGATCGTTACCTATCATATCGACCAGGCCAACCCGGCCAACACCCGGATCAAGCTCGAGCTCCTGAGCGGCGTGGCGCGCAGCAAGTCCGGCGAGGCCGTCAAGCTGGCGCGCCAGAATTTCCGTTTCAATACCCCGGTCGCGGCGATCGGCGTGCGCGGCACCGACTTCACCGTCTTTACCGACGACGATACCTCGCGCGTGGCCGTGATCTCGGGCGGCGTGGTGGTGAGCGGCTTCACGGGCGGCTGCCGTCCGGAAGGCGGCGGGCCCTGCGAAGGCGAGGCCAGCCGCGAGCTGAGCGCCGCCCAGCGCGGCCAGCTGGTGCAGGTGCGCCGCGGCCAGGCCGCGCCCCAGGTGCTGCAGGCCAATCCGCTGTCGCCGGACCAGGTCTCGCCGCCGCGTAGCGACGAGCCGCTGGCGCGCAGCGGCACTGCCGGCGCGCCGAGCGCGAGCGTGGAAGCCATGAAGAATGCCGGGCTCAACGAGGCTATCGACAAGGTCGTCAACACGCCGTCGCCGGGGGGCGAGAAACCGGTTGATCCGGTCGATATGCCGCCGCCGGTGGTCGGAGTGCCCGAGCAGCCTGAGCGCGCCATCGTATGGGGGCGTTGGCAGAAAGTCGGCGCCTCGGCGCCGACCCTGAACTATGCCGCAGAGGGCGGCAAGAGCGAACTGATCGCATTGAACGGTGTTTTCGCGCTGTTCCGTACGCCGGGCAAGGATTATGTCGCGCCGAATAACGGCAGCGTCGGCTTTACCCTGCGCGGCAGCGAAGCTTATGTGAATACCGAATATGGGGCCGGCGTAATTACCTCGGCTCCGGCGACCTTGTCGAATGGCGCGCTGAACGTCAATTTCGGCGCGCGTACGTTTGCCACGAATATGGACCTGACGACGCGCGGTGGCGAAGTATTCGCTTTACATGCAGATGGCAGCGTGACCAGCGACGGGAAGTTAATCGGAAATGCGGCATCCGGCCGTCTTGGTTTCTTGAATCTCCACGGCCTGCTCAGTAGTGAGCGCGGCGGCTCGGCGGCCACGATTTTCGACGGTCGGCTTGACGATAAGCGTACGGTGAATGGCGGGGCGACCTGGCGCTGAAACGACATTAACGTGAATTTAAAAACCCTGGCTTTTTGCCGGGGTTTTTTTATTGTTGACATCTGTATGTCATTAGCGAATTGTTTCATTTGTTTCGGGATGTAACAGGCATCAAGGGAAGGGCTTGGCTTCGACGCGGGAAGAATTCCGTGGGAATTGGAGAGAAATGCCGCCGGCTGGACGGAAGTGCTTCCAGTTTGTCCGGAATTTGTGAAATTTTTGAATAAGATTGTCTGCTTTGTGATGGCCGTCACATATCGGTGCCGCTACCTTCTGTCATCATGCGGACCGTTGGACTTACAGAGGCACCCCAAGTATCTCTGCAACATTGAATCAACATTCGATCGATCGATCTTTTTTGGAGCTTTATCAAATGGCAATCGTTACCGCACACGTTGCAGCAGTTCAAGAACTGTATGTCGCTTACTTCAACCGTCCGGCTGATGTCGCTGGCCTGGACTACTGGACCAACATCGTTGCTAGCCAAGGCAGCACCGCTGCTGTGTCGGCAACCTTCGCTACTTCGCCAGAATACGTCGAAGCGTTCGAAGGCATGGACAGCGAAGAGATCGTCGACACGATCTATCAAAACCTGTTCGGCCGCGCTGCTGAAGCTGGTGGCAAGAAGTACTGGGCTGACCTGCTGACCGCCGGCACCATCAAGGTCGACACCATCGTCGCCGAAGTCGCCAACGCTGCCCTGACCACCGACGCAGAAGCTGTCGAGAACAAGGTTGCTGCCGCTACCGCCTTCACCAACGCCCTGGACACCCCGGCTGAGCAAGCTGGCTACGCTGGCGAAGATGCCCTGGCCCTGGCCAAGGAATTCATCACCGGCGTGACCACCGACGCATCGCTGGCCGCCGCTATCGCTCCGGCAGCCCTGGCTGCAAGCGTTGCCGGCGTTGTCGCTGCTGGCACCCCGTTCACCCTGCCGGGCGCCCTGGCGAACATGCTGGCTGCACAAGAAGCCAAGGCCGACGTGCTGGCTGACCTGGCAGAAAACGAAGCTGTCGCCGCTCAGCTGGACGCCAACGGCGACGACGATGTCGAAGCCGCTATCGAAGACGTGGTCGCTGCCACCGAAGGCGATATCGACGCCATCCTGCCGGGCTTCTCGACCGCATCGGCTGCAATGAAGGCCGCTCTGATCGCCGACGAGGAAGACGACCTGGCAACCGCCATGGAAGCCGCTGAAGGCACCCTGGCTGACGCGGAAGATGCTGTTGCCGAAGTCGAAGGCCTGGCTGAAGCCATCGCCGCAGCTGAAGAAGCATCGGCAGCTCAGGACGACGCGGAAACCGCTGCTGGCCTGGCCCTCAATGCCCAGAACGCCGCACTGGCCAACCTGGACACCCTGAACACCGGCGCAGTCGTGCTGACCGCTGGCACCAGCGTGACCGTCAATGCCGTGGTCAAGATCGAGTTCGACGCTACCGCTGAAGAGTACGAGCTGGCTGCAGGCGTGACCGAAGCCAACACCCCGGGTGTAACCGAAGCCCTGGAAGCGCTGAACGCGAACCTGGCTGCCGAGGCTGCCCTGACCGCTGCTAACACTGCGGAAACCAACGCACTGACCGCTGCCGACATCCTGGACGCATCCGACGACGGCACCCTGCTTGGTGACGTGGCTGACGCCTTCGAGTTCACCGACCTGGACACCGACGAACTGCCGACCTACGACCAGATCCTGGCTGAACAGTCGATCTTCGCTGACCGTATCGATGCGCTGGACGCTGTTGCCGGCGGCGCTGGCCAGTACGAAGCCGACCTGGCTACCCTGGCAGGCGCTGTCGCCGGTGCTGCTGACGCGACTGCAGCCGATGTCCTGCTGGACGCTGCCGTGGCCGATGGCTACATCACCGCTGCTGACGCTGCTGTGATCCTGGCTGCCTACAACGTTGCTCCGGCCGGTGTGACCACCGCCCTGGTCGAAGAAAACAGCTGGCTCGGCCGTTCGGATGCGCTCGACGCAGCCGTCACCGCCCTGCTGGCGGCGGAAACTGCTGAGGCCGACATCGGCAACCTGGCCGACGATCTGGCCGCTGCGGAAACCGCAGTGGGCGGCATCGCCGATGACGTGGAAGCCCTGGCTGAAGCCGTGGCTGCCTACGAAGAAGCGCAAGCCCTGGCTGACAGCGTCGCCGCTGCTGACGCAGCAATCGCTGCCGCCGCCAAGGTCATTACCGAAGAAGGCTTCGCTACCCCGATCGTCGTGGAGAACGCGATCACCGTGGCAACCGCCAAGGACGACATCTTCCTGGCAGGTTCGGCTGACGTGCAGATCCGCAGCATGGGCGTTCTGGGTCAGGACACCCTGTACGTGGGCACCACCCTGAAGTACAACGACACCGTGATCGGTTCGGGCACCGGTGAAACCGACCTGGACGAAGCTGGCGACAACGCCGTTCTGGAATTCTTCCTGAACGACATCGGCACCGGCGTCGAAGTTATCCTGGAAAACAAGTCCTTCGGTTCGGAATCGGGCGGCGCTGCTGACCTGACCGTGATCACCCTGGTCGGCGTTGACCTGGAAGACATCACCGTCGCCAACGGCTTCATCACCGTCGGCACCCCGGCTGCCTAATTTCTCGCCCGCTTCGCGGGCTTGAATGAAGCGTCAAACCCGCCACCGCAAGGTGGCGGGTTTTTTTTCGTCTGGCGCCGGCGTGGGGCAAGCGCAACTTTTACTGGTCAGAATTGCTACAGTTTGTGACGTGCATCACATGACTCAGCTGTTTTGATTCATAATAGCGACGCTGAACAATTTCCGGGAAGACCGGAGCTTGCGGCCGGTTCGCGCCTGTCCGAACTGCTGATCACCACGGTCATAGCCATATGAAAAAACTTCTTAACGAAAAAAACGAGATCGAACGCGCGCTCATCGCCTTCAAGCGGACGTTCCTGACGGTCGGCGTGTTCAGTGCGATCATCAACCTGCTGATGCTGACGCCCTCCCTGTACATGCTGCAGGTGTATGACCGGGTGCTGGCCAGCCGCAACGAAATCACCCTGCTGATGCTGACCGTCCTGATGCTGGGCGCCTTCCTGTTCGTGGCGGCGCTCGAAGTCGTGCGTTCCTTCGTGCTGGTGCGGGTCGGCGCCAAGTTCGACATGACGCTCAACAAGCGGGTCTATACCGCGGCCTTCGAGCAGAATCTCAAGCAGGCCGGCGGCAATGCCGGCCAGTCGCTGAGCGACCTGACTACCTTGCGGCAGTTCCTGACAGGGAATGCCTTGTTCGCCTTCTTCGACGCCCCCTGGTTCCCGGTTTACCTGATCGTCATTTTCCTGTTCGAGCCCATGCTGGGCCTGTTCGCACTCGGCGGCACGGTTATCCTGGTCATCCTGGCCATCGTCAATGAGAAGATCACCCGCCAGCCCCTGTCGGAAGCCAATTCGATGGCCATCTCGGCAAGCACCATGGCGACCAACAACCTGCGCAATGCCGAAGTCATCGAATCGATGGGCATGCTTCCCAACCTGATGGGCCGCTGGTTCAAGACCCATGGCAAGTTCCTGTCCTTGCAGGCGGATGCGAGCCAGAAGGCCGGCAGCATCGGCGCCGCCACCAAGTTCTTCCAGACCGCCCTGCAGTCGCTGGTGTTGGGTTTCGGCGCACTGCTGGTACTGGAAGATAAGATTACTCCCGGCATGATGATCGCCGCTTCCATCCTGGTCGGCCGTACCATGCAGCCGGTCCAGCAGGTGATCGGTGTCTGGAAGAGCTGGAGCACCACGCGCAGCGCCTATGAACGCCTGACCCGCCTGCTCGAGACCAACCCGGCGCGGCCGGCCGGCATGGCCCTGCCCAAGCCCCAGGGCGCCCTGACCGTGGAAGGTGTGACCGCGGCTCCGCCGGGCGTGAATACACCGATCGTGCGCAACGTCAACTTCGGCATTGCTCCGGGCGACGTGCTCGGCGTGATCGGCCCGAGTGGTTCCGGCAAATCGACCCTCGCCCGCCTGCTGGTCGGCGTGTGGCCTTCGATGGTCGGCAAGGTGCGCCTGGACGGCGCCGACATCTACCAGTGGAACAAGGCGGAACTCGGCCCGCATATCGGCTACCTGCCGCAGGATATCGAGCTGTTCAGCGGTACCGTGAGCGAGAACATTGCCCGCTTCGGTGAGGTCGATGCGGAGAAAGTCGTCGAGGCGGCCAAGCGCGCCGGCGTCCACGACATGATCCTGCACCTGCCCAAGGGCTACGACACGCCGCTGGGGGACGGCGGCGCAGGCCTGTCCGGCGGCCAGAAGCAGCGCCTTGGCCTGGCGCGCGCCATGTACGACGATCCGGCCCTGCTGGTGCTGGACGAGCCGAACTCGAACCTCGACGATGCAGGCGAGCAGGCGCTGGTCAACGCGGTGGTGGACCTGCGCAAGCGGGGCAAGACCATCATCCTGATCACGCACCGCCCGAGCGTCCTGGGCGCCACCAACAAGCTGCTCATGATGCGCGACGGTTCGGTCCAGGCCTTCGGCCCGACCCAGCAGGTACTGGCTGCGTTGCAGGAAGCCAGCAAGAAGGCGCTCGAAGCCGCGCAGCAGCAGGCTGGCCAGGCTGGACCGGCTCCCACTGCGCCGGCCGGTCCGGCTGCATCGCTCAGCGCCGCTGCGCGCGTGCGCCGCGACGCGGCCGCTGCCGCCGCTGCCAAGGCGTCCGCTGCGCAAGGCGCATCAGCCGCGCCGGCAGCGCCATCCTTTGCTCCCCAGGCTGCGGCGGCGCCCGCGCCTGCATCCTTTGCGCCGGCGGCCAACAATGGAGAACAGAACTGATGAAGTTGTTGAAGAACGATAGTGCGGAAGTCATTACCCATGATGTGACGCCGCTCGAAGTGAATACCGACGCGCGCGCGTTCAGCCGGATCGGCTGGTTCGTGGTGCTCGTTGGTGTTGGCGGTTTCCTGCTGTGGGCCTTGCTGGCGCCGCTGGACAAGGGTGTGCCCCTGTCCGGCACCGTGGCGGCCGAATCGAACCGCCAGGCTGTCCAGCACCAGGTCGGCGGCACGGTACAGCAACTGCTGGTACGCGATGGCGATGTGGTGAAAAAAGACCAGGTGCTGGTACGCATGAACCCGGTGGTCGCCCAGTCGGCGGTCGAGGTCACGGAAGCCCAATATCTGTCGGCGCTGGCCAATGTGGCGCGCTTGAGCGCCGAGCGGGACGGCCTGAAGAAGATCGCGTTCCCGGCCGAGCTGGAGAAGCGCCGCCTGGAGCCGCGCGTCATCGAATTGATGAACCTGCAGGACCAGCTCCTGATCTCGCGCCAGAGTTCTCTTCAGAATGAGCTTGGCGGCATCGACGAGAATATCGCCGGCCTCAAGTTGCAGATTTCCGGCCTGCAGGAATCGCGCGACAGCAAGAAGGAGCAGGTTTCCATCCTCAAGGAACAGCTGGCCGGCATGCGCGACCTGGCCAAGGAAGGCTATATTGCCCGCAACCGCCTGCTCGACCTGGAGCGCACCTACGCCCAGTTGAACGGTCAGATTTCCGAGGATATCGGCAACATTGGCCGCTCGCAGCGCCAGGTCGTGGAACTGAGCCTGCGCCGCGCCCAGCGTATCCAGGATTACCAGAAGGAAGTACGCAGCCAGCTATCCGAATTCCAGAAGGAGGCCGATGCCCAGGGCGCACGCCTGGACGCGCAGCGTTTCGAGCTGTCGAACGTCGAGGTGAAGGCGCCGGCCAGCGGCACGGTAGTGGGCCTGGCCGTGTTCACGAACGGCGGCGTGGTGCCGCCCGGCTTCAAGATGATGGACATCGTCCCCAACAACGCGCAGCTGATCGTCGATGGCCAGCTACCGGTGAACCTGGTCGACAAGGTCCATCCGGGCCTGCCGGTGGAGCTGATTTTCTCGGCATTCAACACCAACAAGACCCCGCACATCGACGGCGAGCTGACCCACGTGTCGGCCGACCGCAGCGTTGACGAGCAGACCGGTATTCCGTATTACCTGGTCAAAGTCAAGGTGACGCCGGAAGGCGCGCGCAAGATCGCCCGGCACAAGATGGACATTCGCTCCGGCATGCCCGTCGAGCTGTTCGTCAAGACCGGCGAGCGCACCATGATGAACTACCTGCTCAAGCCGATCATCGACCGTGCGCACTCGTCGATGAGCGAGGATTGAGATGAGCGCGACCACCAAGACTCGCCGAGTGGCGGCGCTGCGTGCCGGCGTGATCGGCGCATTGCTGGCGCTGGGTGCCGGCGGCGCCGGCGCCGTGACCCTGCAGCAGGCCTACGAGGCCGCGATCAGGCACGATCCGCAGTTTCGCATGCGCTTCTACGAGAACGAATCGGGCAAGGAAAACCGCGTCCTCGGCCGCGCGCACCTGCTGCCGAGCATCTCGGGCAGCTATTCCTACGGCAGGAACGTGGCGGACCAGGAATTCATGCGGCAAACCATCATCGGGCCGGTCCCCGTGCACGAGCACCCGAAATACACCAGCCGCTCGGCCGTGGTGCAGCTGCGCCAGCCGCTGTTCAACATGGACGCCATCATGCGCTACCGCCAGGGCAAGGTGCAGACGGCCCAGAGCGAGGAGACCTACGAGGCCGCCATTGACGACGTCTCGGTGCGCGTGGTCAGCGCCTACCTGGACGTGCTGTTCGCCCAGGACCAGCTGGCGCTGGCGAAGGTGCAGCGCGACGCCCACCTGGAGCACCAGAAGGTCAACCAGCGCCTGTTCGAAAAAGGCGAGGGGACCAAAACCGACATGCTGGAAACCCAGGCCCGGCTCGACCTGGCTGAAGCCCAGCTGATCGAGTCGCAGGACAACCTGACCGCGGCGCGCAATACCCTCGAAGGCGTGATCGGCATGGATCCGGGCGAGCTGACCCAGCTCGGCGCGGATTTCCGCCCTGGCGAGCTGAATCCCGCTTCGTTCGAGGAATGGAGCAAGCTGGCGCTGGCGCGCAACAACCAGCTGGCCGCGGCCCGCCTGGCGGTCGAGAATGCGCGCCTGGAAATTGGCCGCAACAAGGCCGGCCACCTGCCGCGCCTGGATTTCGTGGGTTCTTATAGCAAGAGCGACAGCGAATCGCTGACCAACCTGGGCCAGGAAAACACCAATCGCCAGGTCGGTCTCCAGCTCAATATCCCGATCTACGCGGGCGGCTCGGTGAACGCCACCACGCGCCAGGCTGCCGCCAACTACGGCCGCGCCAAGGCCGAGCTGGATGCACGGACCAATGAAGTCCTGGTCGAGCTGCGCAAGGCGCATAGTGTGGTGCTGAGCAGCGGACGCAAGGTCGACGCGCTGATCAAGGCGGTCAACTCCGGCAAGCTGTTGATGACCGCCACCGAGCAGAGCATCAAGGGCGGCGTGCGCATCAACCTCGACCTGCTCAACGCCCAGGCGCAATTGTTCACCAGTCAGCGCGACCTGGCCCAGGCGCGCTACGCCTATCTGCTGGGCGTCCTGCGCCTACGCGCGGCTGCCGGCACCCTGCAGTCGGATGCGATCCGGGAGATCGCGGCGTACTTCCGCTGACCCCTTGGCGAACCCGGCCGGCGCCGGGTTCGTCAAAATTATCTTCAGTCAATTTAACTTTATCTTTTGGGAAATATCGCCTAAAAGCAATCATCCCGCACACTCTTCAGTATTTTGCGCCGCTTTTTTTGTGGTTGGAGTAGCATCAATCCACCAATCTAAAGGAGGCTCAAATGGCAGATACCAATACTATCGCGGTGCAGAAGCTCTATGTCGCTTATTTTGGCCGCCCGGCCGATCCGGGCGGCCTGCAATACTGGACCAATGCACTGGCCAATAATCCCAACGCCCTGATGGAAATGTCGCGCCAATTCGGCATCTCGAACGAATACCGCGATACCTATGCCGGCATGAACAACCGGGCGCTCGTGAACGAAGTCTATGACAACCTGTTCGGACGCCAGGGCGATACCGCCGGGCTGAATTACTGGACCGACCTGATGGACCGGGGTGTCATCACTATCGATGCGGTGGTGAACGACATGTCCAAGGCCGCGGCGGGGAATACAGACGGGGTGATCTTTGCCGGCAAAGCCAACGCCGCAGCCGTCTTCACGCAGCGCCTCGACCTGCCGAATGAAATCGCGGCTTATCAAGGCACGGCGGCGATCAAGACCGCAGTCGATTTCGTCGCCACCGTCAAGGATCTGCAGAGTGCATCTTTGGCCCAGGATCAGGGCTATGTGGACAGCTGGATCGAACGCATGGTCACAGGCGGCACCGGCATGGAAGACGTCACCCTGGTAGGCTCGCCGACCGGTTTCGAACCGCCACTGTTCTGATTTCGCACGGACCTGGCGTCCGCGCAAACATGAAATCTTATTTCAAACGCTGCGCCGCGTTGAAAGAAAATTTCATGCTTCCGCTTGTACCGAAGTGACTGCATTGTGCCCGGCGGCCGCATCCCCGGCGGCTTCCGGCGCGCAGTGCGGGCACGAGACTCCCACCACATACTGCGGCGACAATTGCTGGCGTGGCGTGACCACGGCGCGGCAGGCAAAGCACTGCGCGGTCTCGGTCGGTTCCAGCTTGGGATTGAGGGCGGTGCGGTAGTCGAACACGAAGCAGTCGCCCGTGTAGTGGTCGCCGCCCACCTCCTCGAAATACTTCAGGATGCCGCCGTCCAGCTGGTAGACGCGGTCGTAGCCGATATCCTTCATGTGGATCGCCGCTTTCTCGCAGCGGATGCCGCCGGTGCAGAAGGTCACCACGGTCTTGCCGGCCAGCTCATCCTTGTGCTGGGCCGCCACCGCGGGAAACTCCGTGAACTTGTCGATGCGGTAGTCGAGCGTGTTCTCGAAGGTGCCGACGTCGACTTCGAAGGCATTCCGGGTTTCCATCATCACGACCGGCACGCCTTCGTCGTCATGGCCCTGGTCGAGCCAGCGCTTGAGCGTCTTCGGGTCGACCGAGGGCGCGCGGCCCAGTTCCGGCTTGATCAGCGGCATGCGCATGGTGATGATTTCCTGCTTGATCTTCACCAGCATGCGCTTGTGCGACTGTTCCGCCGACAGGCTCTCTTTCCACTCCAGGTCAGCCAGGCGGGCATCGCTGCGCACCCAGGCCAGGTACTGGTCGATGTGCTCGCGCGTGCCCGACAGGAACATGTTGATGCCTTCCGGGGTGAGCAGCACGGTGCCTTTCAGGCCCAGCTCGTTGCACAGCGCCTGGTATTGCGGGCGCAGTTCTTCCAGGTTTTCGAGCGTGACGAATTTGTAGGCGGCGATGTTGACGTACTGGGTGGACATGGCGGAATGCGGTGAAAAGACAGGCCGATATTATAAGGCAGGGTGGGGGACTTGCTGCTGGGATTGCCCATTCCAGGCCGGTCGGCGTCCTCGGCGAGCAACAATGATAGAGGTTTGCTATCCGTAGTCACTTGTCGTGCTGATAAGCAACAAGCATACACACCCGCCTTCATCGCTTCCGCCGAGCAAGGTAAAATGTCAGGATGACCTCCCCGATCTTCACCCACCTGCGTGTCCACTCCGAGTACTCCATCGTCGACGGCCTGGTCCGTATTGACGAGCTGGTGGGGGCTGCCGCCAAGGACCGGCAGCCGGCGCTGGCCGTCACCGACCTGGCCAACATGTTCTGCCTGGTGCGCTTCTACAAGGCGGCGCGCGGCAAGGGGATCAAGCCGATCGTGGGCGTGGACGCCTGGATCACCAACGACGACAACCGCGACAAGCCGTCCCGCCTGCTGATCCTGGCCAAGAACCACACCGGCTACCTGCAGCTGTGCGATTTGCTGTCCAGGGCCTGGCTCTCCAACCAGTACAAGGGCAAGGCGGAGATCCGCATGGAATGGCTGGAAGCCCTGGCCACCAGCGTCTCGACCCTGGAACCGGATACGCCCCAGGACAACGCCCTGATCGTGCTGTCGGGCGCCCAGTTCGGCGACATCGGCCAGGCCATCGACAACGGCGACCTGGCGAAGGCCGAGGCCGCCGCCCAGCGCTGGGCGCGCATCTTCCCGGGCCATTTCTACATCGAGATCCAGCGCGCCGGCCAGCCGAACCAGGAGCAGCAGGTGCGCCATTCGGTGGCGCTGGCTTCGCGCCTGGGCCTGCCGGTGGTAGCGACCCACCCGGTGCAGTTCCTGAGCAAGGACGAATACATCGCCCACGAAGCACGCGTCTGCATCGCCGAAGGCGAGATGCTGGCCAACGCCAAGCGCGTGCGCCGCTTCAATGAAGAGATGTGCTTCAAGTCGCAGGAAGAGATGGCGCGCCTGTTCGCCGACCTGCCGGGCGCGCTCGCCAACTCGGTGGAGATCGCCAAGCGCTGCAATGTGACCCTGACCCTGGGCAAGCCGCAGCTGCCGAACTTCCCGACGCCGGGCATGACCATCGACGAATACCTGGTGGCGGAAACCAAGCGCGGCCTGGAAGAGCGCCTGGTGCAGCTGTATCCGGATCCCGTCCAGCGCGAAAAGGAACGTCCGCGCTACGAGGACCGTCTGAAGTTCGAGAACGACACCATCATCAAGATGAAGTTCCCGGGCTACTTCCTGATCGTTGCGGAGTTCATCCAGTGGGGCAAGAACAACGGCGTGCCGATCGGCCCCGGCCGTGGTTCGGGCGCGGGCTCGCTGGTGGCCTACGCGCTGAAGATCACCGACCTCGACCCGCTCAAGTACAACCTGCTGTTCGAGCGCTTCCTGAACCCGGAACGCGTCTCGATGCCCGACTTCGACATCGACTTTTGCCAGGAAAAGCGCGAACTGGTGATCCAGCACGTGAAAGACCTGTACGGCCGCGATGCGGTGTCCCAGATCGCCACCTTCGGCACCATGGCGGCGAAGGGCGCGATCCGCGACGTCGGCCGCGTGCTCGACTTCGGCTACAACTTCTGCGACGGCGTCTCCAAGCTGATTCCCTTCAAGCCGGGCAAGCAGGTCTCGATCGCCGAGGCGATCGAAGAGGAACCGCTGCTCAAGGAGCGCCTCGAGAACGAGGAAGAGGTCAAGCAGCTGCTCGACCTGGCCCAGCAGGTGGAAGGCATCACCCGTAACATCGGCATGCACGCCGGCGGCGTGCTGATCGCCCCCGGCAAGCTGACCGACTTCTGCCCGCTGTACACCCAGTCGGGCGACTCGGGCGTGGTCTCGCAGTACGACAAGGACGACGTTGAAGCCGTCGGCCTGGTCAAGTTCGACTTCCTGGGCCTGACCACCTTGACCATCCTCGACCGCGCGGTCAACTACATCCGCGCGCTCGATCCGGCCGACGCCGGCTTCAATCTCGAGACCCTGCCGCTCAATGACCGGCCCTCGTACAAGCTGCTGTCCGACGCCAAGACGGTCGCGATCTTCCAGCTCGAGTCGCGCGGCATGCAGGGCATGCTGAAGGACGCGCGTCCCGACCGCTTCGAGGACATCATTGCGCTCGTCGCCTTGTACCGTCCGGGCCCGATGGACCTGATTCCCGACTTCTGCAAGCGCAAGCACGGCGAGAAGTTCGACTATCCCGATCCGCGCACCGAGTCCATCCTGTCCGAGACCTACGGCATCATGGTCTACCAGGAGCAGGTCATGCAGATGGCGCAGATCGTCGGCGGCTACTCGCTGGGCGGCGCGGACATGCTGCGCCGCGCGATGGGCAAGAAGAAGGCCGAGGAGATGGCCGAGCACCGCGAGATCTTCCGCGCCGGCGCCGCCAAGGACGGCCTGTCGACCGAAAAGGCCGACGAGATCTTCGACTTGATGGAGAAGTTCGCGGGCTACGGCTTCAACAAGTCGCACGCGGCCGCCTATGCGCTGCTGTCCTATCACACGGCCTACCTCAAGGTCCACCACACCGCCGCGTTCATGGCAGCCAACATGTCGCTGGCCATGGAAGACACGGACAAGATCAAGATCCTGGTCGAGGATTCGATCGACGTCTGCAAGCTGACCATCCTGCCGCCGGACGTCAACGAATCGCAGTTCCGCTTCACGCCGGAAGGCCCGCCGCGTTCCGTCACCGGCAAGCAGGTGGCCAACATCCGCTACGGCCTGGGCGGCGTCAAGGGCGCCGGCCAGGGCGCGATCGAAGCGATCATCGCGGCGCGCACCAGCGGCGGCAAGTTCAAGGACCTGTTCGACTTCTGCAAGCGCGTGGACCGCAAGCAGATCAACCGCCGCACCGTCGAATCCCTGATCCGGGCCGGCGCGATGGACTGCTTCGGCGTCGACCGCGCGGTCTTGCTGGCCTCGGTCGCCTTCGCCATCGAGGTGGCGGACCAGGCGGCGGCGTCGGCCAACCAGGTCAGCCTGTTCGGCGGCGACGACAGCGACCTGGTCGCCCCGCCGGAATACGTCAAGGCCACGCCCTGGACCGACCGCCAGAAGCTGGCCGAAGAGAAGATCGCGCTCGGCTACTACCTGTCGGGCCACATGTTCGACTCGTATGCGCTTGAAGTGCGCCGGTTCGCCAAGACCAAGCTCAAGGACCTGGAGCCCTCGCGCGATCCGCGCATGCTGTGCGGCGTGATCACCGGTGTGCGCACCCAGATGACCCAGCGCGGCAAGATCCTGATCGTGGCGCTGGACGACAAGACCGGCGTGGTCGAGGTGACCATCTACAGCGAACTGTTCGAGGCCAACAAGAACATCTTCAAGGAAGACGAATTCCTGCTGGTGGTGGGCAAGGTGTCGGAAGACCGCTTCAACGGCGGCCTGCGCATCACGGCCGAGAAGGCCTTCGACATCGCCGCCTCGCGCATCCAGTACGGCCACAAGCTCGAGATGGACCTGGCCACCACGACCAGCCCGGCCAAGATCGCCGAAGTGCTGCAGCCCTATCGGGTGCAGGACGGCCTGCCGGTCAGCCTGCGCATCAACCCGCAGGGCATCGAGTGTGTGATGCAGCTGGGTGACGACTGGCGCGTGGCGCCGTCGGATCAGCTCAAGCACGCGCTCGAGCTTACGCTTGGGGCGAAGGGTGTGGCGGTGGAGTACTGATCCGGGCTTTGGTTGGGAAATTGGGCCCCCGCCTTCGCGGGGGTGACGTTGTTTGATTGCACCGTTAGCTCAAAAACCGTCGTCCCGGCGAAGGCCGGGATCCAAGTTTGCGTAAACAGCCGCTACCGCTTCCTCTTCTTCGGTACCACCCTGAACGTCGCCCCCAACAACCACAATCCCCCCAGCGTCAGCAGCATCCCCGCCCCCGCACTGCCCACCACCAGCGGATGATTGAAATCCGTCCGCTCCCGGTAATCCATGATGTGCAGCATCCAGAAGAAATCGAACAGCCGCCAGGTGCTGTTCCGGTGCGGCAGCACCTCGCCCGTCTGCGCCGACACGTAGATGACCGTGGCATCCGCGTCCAGCACATGGATGCGCCAGACCTTGCCCTCGTGCCCGCGTACCTCCGGCGTGGACAGCAGCAGCTGCGGCGCCAGCATCGGCATGCCGCCGCGGTAGGAGGCCGCCGCCAGCCGCGCGGCGATCCCGGCATCGACTTCCACCGGGCGCCCGTCGCGCGCGCCGGCGAGCCAGGTGGTTTTCCCCTGCGACAGCCGGTATACGGGCAAGGCGTCCAGCCAGGCGCTCGCGATCCGGTCGACGGGCCGCTGCTGCGCCGCGAGCACCTGCCCGACCGGCAGCGCATCGGGAATCCAGGGCCGGGCCGCGGGCGCCGGGGCGCGGGTGTGCATGCCGTGCACCTTGTGCATGTCGAGCAGGCTCATGACCAGGCCACTGCCCATCCAGAGCAGCACCTGCAGGCCGATCAGGAGCCCCAGCCAGGTGTGGGCGACGCGCAGCAGGCGGGTCATCGCCTGAGCTTCCTGCGCAGCCGAGGTCGCAGCCAAAGCGCCAGCAGCCAGGCGCCGCTGAACGCCATGGCGCTGCCCGCGATGGCGCTGGCCTGCAGCAGGCCGTTGTTGACGTTTTCGCGCTCGTCGTAATCCATGATGTGCAGCATCCAGGCCAAATCGAACCAGCGCCACAATTCGTGCCGGCGGGTCAGCAGCTCGCCCGAGTAGGGCGAGTAATACAGGGTGGTCGAGACCGCGTCGTCGAAGCGGGCCGCCCACAACGGCGCGGGACGGGCGCCCACCTCGCGCGGCGCGGTCGTGAGCCAGTCGACGGCGCGCAGCTGGCCGTCGCCGAGGTAGGCGGCCCGGGCCAGCTCTTCCACTTGGGCGCGCGTGAGCGGCGCCAGCGGCGCCCCGCTGGCGGCGTCCAGCAAGCTGATCTCCTTGCCGCGGCGCAGCTCGACCACTTCACGCCCGCCCAGTTGCTTGAAGGCGAATCCGCTCATGCCTGGGTAGCGCGCCGCCAAGGTGGCGGGATCGATGCGCGGGGATGAAGGCAGCAGGGCAGGGCGCTCGTTGCGCGCGAGGTGGTCGCCGTGCACGGCCTCGATCGGCACCGCCACCATATACAAGCCGCCAGCCATCCAGAGCAGGGCCTGGACGCCGACCAGCAGCGACAGCCATTTGTGGATGCGCCGCACCCACAGCGGCCAGCGGCTGGGTCGCGCCGGGGGCATCAGGCGGCTGCGCCCTGGTGCTCGCGCAAGCCGCGCGTGGCCTGGGTAGTCTTGTCCAGGACGCGCCCTTCGACCACCTTGCGGTTGCTGCTTTCCTCGTCGCGCCTGGCCTCGCGGTGCCACAGGTGCAGCACTTCGGTGGCGAAGGCGCCGTCCTTGCGCCGCACGCCGGCGTGCAGCAGGCGCACCACCAGGTCGGAATCCTCGTGGCCCCAGCCGACGAAGCTCTCGTCGAAGCCGTTTACCCGCAGCAGGTCGGCGCGCCATACCGCCAGGTTGCAGCTCTTGATGCGGCGCCAGCTGAACTTGCGGTGCACGCGGCCCAAATCGGGCCAGCGCAGCAGCAGCTGCAGCAGCTTGTTCACGTCGCCGCGCAGGCGGTAGCGCAGCTTGTCGGCAAAGCCCATGGCCGGCAGGTCGAGATGCTCGGCCAGCGTCTTCTCGGTCAGGGCGGGGCTGAGCAGGATGCGGCTGCCCGACACCAGGAAGCCCGGCCGCGCCAGCGCACGGTGGCGCGCGATGAAGTCGCGCTGCGGGATGCAGTCGCCGTCCAGGAAAATGATATAGTCGCCGGTTGCCGCCAGGGTGCCGCGGTTGCGCGCCATCGCGGCGCGAAAGCCGTCGTCGGGCTGCCACACATGCTTGAGCGGCACGGGCGAGCGTTCGCGCAGGCGGTCGATGCATTCCCGCGTGTTGGCACCGGAGCCGTCATCAGCGATAATGATTTCAAAATTCTTGTCATCCTGCAAGAAACAGGCTTCCACCACCGCCGCCAGGGCGTCCGGCCGGTTGTACGTCGTGATCACGACCGAAATTGTCGGTGCTTGCTGCATGGCTTCCAGAATAAAACGCTCAAGGTGGCAAGAATATCCCACAAGAACCTGAATGAACAATAAGCCATTGCAGTCATGGGCGCCGATGCAGCTGTGGATCGGCTTCCAGGTCTTCCTATTTCCCTTCATTAGCCTCATCACCCCCTCCGGTATCGGCTTTTCCAGCCTTTTGTTCGTGCTGTCGCTGCTGTTCGTGCCGCGCAAGGCCTGGGCGGCGTTGGCGCCGTATTGGAAGGACGTTCGCTGGGTGGTCGCCGCTTTCGTCTTCCAGCTGGCGCTGGCGGCGGTGTGCGTGCTGCTGCGTCCCGAGGCCGACCTGTCGCGCCTGGACAAGCCTTCGCGCATGCTGATGGGCTTGAGCGCCACCATGCTGGTGCTGCTGGCGCGTCCGCCGCGCGCCGTCCTGTGGTGGGGTGTGCTCGGGGGCGCCGTGGCCGCGCTGCCTTTCATCCTGTGGCAGCGCATCGGCCTGGGCATCGACCGGCCGGGCGGCTTCCTGAACGCGATCACCTTCGGCGACCTGGCCCTCTGCCTCGGCCTGGTGGGCCTGGCGGCGGCGGTCGATTACCGCCACAGCACCCGCAAGGCCTTGCTGCCGGCCCTGGGCGCGGTGGCCGGGCTGGCGGCCTCGCTCGCCACCGGCACCCGCGGCGGCTGGATCGCGCTGGCGCTGGCCGGGCTGCTGTTCCTCAGCTACGCGCAGATGCTGCACAGCCGCCGCGTGCGCCTGCTGCTGGTCGGCAGCTTCGCCCTGGTCGGCGCCACCTTCTTCATTCCCGCCACCGGCATGCAGCAGCGCGCCGAGCAGGGCGTGACCGACGTGCGCACCTGGATGAACGGCGGCAGCGCCTTCAGCAACGTCGGCATCCGCCTTGAATTGTGGAAGGGCGCCGCCATGCTGATCGCCGAGCGTCCTTTCACGGGCCTGGACCAGGCCGCGGTGCGCGCGGAACTGCGGCGCCACGTGGAGGACCGCGCACTCGACCCCGTGGTCTTGCCCGCCGAACACCTGCATAATGACGTCCTGCAGGCGCTGGCGACCGGCGGCGTCTGGGGCTTGCTGGCCTGGGCCGGCATCCTGCTCGCGCCCTTCCTGTTCTTCTCGCGCGCACTGGGGCGGGGCGTACACATGGGCATGCCGCAATTCGGGCCGGCCCTGGCCGGCATGCTGGTGGTGCTGTCCTACTTCAGCTTCGGCCTGACCGAAGTGATCTTCTGGTCGCTCAAGGGCTGCATGTTCTATGCGCTGATGGTCTTCTTGCTCATGGGCTTCTGCCTGATTGCGAAAGAAAAAAGTGGAAAATAAAGTCGTCGTCAAGCGCCTGCTGGCGCTGATCAAGCCGTACCAATCGCGATCCTGGATGGCGCTGCTGTCGATGGCGCTCACTGCCGCCACCCAGCCCTTGCTGGGCAAGGCGCTGGAACTGCTGCTCGATCTGGGCTTCAAGAAAAAAGTGCCGTTCAGCCTGTGGTGGATTCCAGGCGTGCTGGTCTCGATCTTCATCCTGCGCGGGATCGGCACCTTTTCCACTTCCTACCTGAATAACTGGGTGCTGTCGCGCGTGCTGAACGACCTGCGCGCCATGGCCTTCGAGCGCGTGCTGCGCCTGCCGGTGGCGCGCTTCCAGGAGGAGACCACCGGCAAGATCATCAACACGGTGGTGAATGACGTGCGCCAGGTGGTGGACATGATCCAGTCGGTATTCGTGGCCTGCGTGCGCGACGTGCTGGTCGTGGTTGGCCTGCTGGGCGCGCTGCTTTACCTGAACTGGAAGCTGACCCTGGTCGCCATCGTGGTGGTGCCGCTCACCGCCGTGATCGTGCGCACCACCACCGGCCGCCTGCGCCGCCTCAACCGCGAAAGCCAGCGCGTCACCGCCGAGATGACCGGCGTGGTCGAGGAAGCCGCGCGCGGCCACCAGGTGATCCGCGTCTTCTCGGGCGAGCGCTACGAGCGCGCCCGCTTCCACGCCCGCAGCGAGGCGCTGCGCGGCTTCGCCCAGCGCATGACGGTGGCCTTCGCCGCCACCACCCCGATCACCCAGATCGCCACCTCCATCGCACTGTCGCTGGTGATCGTGCTGGCGATCCGCGCCGAGATGACGGTGGGCGAATTCACCAATTTCGTGACCATGATGCTGATGCTGCTCACGCCGCTGAAGTCCCTGGCCGAGGTCAACGGCCCGATGCAGCGCGGGATCGCGGCCGCCGAGACGGTCTTCCAGATCATCGATTCGCCTGCCGAACTCGACACCGGCAGCCGGGAACTCGGCCGTGCGAAGGGCCACCTGGTGTTCGAGCGCGTGGCCTTCCGCTACCCGAACGCGGCCAGCCTGGCCCTGGACGAGGTCTCGCTCGACATCCAGCCGGGCCAGACGGTGGCCCTGGTGGGCATGTCGGGCGGCGGCAAGTCTACGTTTGTGAACCTGGTGACGCGCTTCTACGATCCGGAAGGCGGCCGCCTGCTGCTGGACGGCCTGCCTTACCAGGACATCAAGCTGGCCAGCCTGCGCGCCCAGCTGGCGATGGTGAGCCAGAACGTGGTGCTGTTCGACGACACGCTGGCGGCCAATATCGCCTACGGGGTGGAGCGGATCGACCACGAGCGCCTGGCGGCGGCGGTCAAGGCCGCGCACCTGACGGATGTGGTGGCCAAGCTGCCGGAAGGCGTGGAGACGCGCATCGGCGAGAACGGCTCGCGCCTGTCGGGCGGCCAGCGCCAGCGCGTGGCGATCGCGCGCGCGATCTACAAGGACGCGCCGATCCTGATCCTGGACGAGGCCACCTCGGCGCTGGACAACGAGTCCGAACGCGCGGTGCAGGCGGCGCTCGACACCCTGATGGCCGGCCGCACCACGATCGTGATCGCGCACCGCCTGTCGACCATCGAGCGCGCGGACCGCATCGTGGTGATGGAGCATGGGCGGATCGTGGAGCAGGGGACGCATGAGGAGCTGCTGGCTTCGAATGGGATGTATGCCAACCTGTATCGCTTACAGTTTGCGGCGGTGGAAGAGAAGTGAACGCGGCTGTTCGCCGGCTGCTTGAACATGGTTCCGGCCTTCGCCGGAACGACGTTGAGTGAGTCAACCGTTACCTGTAAGACCGTCATACGCGCCACTGGCGCCTATGACTCCCCGCGAAGGCGGGGACCCAAGTTTGCAAGCACACCACCTGCCACAAAAAAACCGCGCCTCCCCGAAGGAAGAGCGCGGCAACTTGGCAGAACCCTGTCGTGTTACTTGGAACCTATCCTGGCGCGCCTGGAAAGCGCAGCCGGCGTTGCTCGTCGTTGTGTGGCCAGCCACACTGCCTCCTCCCGCCTACCGGGATAGGTTCTCAGCTGGCGTAGTGCGCCGCCTCCCCCGGCCGTTCGCCGTCGAATCCGTGTGCGCGCTGCTCCACCGCTTCCACATAGCGCTTCAGCGCGTCGTCCAGTGACGGCAGCAGCATTGCGCGCTCGCTGCCCAGCGCACTGAACCGTGGCCGCCTGGCGGCATAGCCGCAGGACGCCATCGGCACTTCCTCCAGCCGGCCCGGATCCACCCCGGCCGCGGCGCAGGCGCGCCGGGCCAGCTCGGCCCAGCTCACCGCCTCGGCATTGGTCAGGTGCCAGACGCCGCGCTCGCGGTCGATCAGCAGGTCGAGCGACACGTTCACCAGGTCGGGCACATAGGTCGGCGCCACCACCATGTCGCCGGCCGCCTGGAAAGGCTGGCCGTGGTCGAGCGCGTTCAATGCCTGGGTGACGAAGTTGTGCTGGTCCCAGGGACCGAAGAAGGACGAGGTGCGGATCACCAGCGCCTGCGGGTCGGCGTCCAGCACGCGCTGCTCGGCCTCGGCCTTGCTGCGGCCGTAGACGCCGAGCGGATTCACCGGGTCCGACTCGACATAGGGCTGGCCCTTGGCGCCGTCGAACACCAGGTCGGTCGAGAAGGTCATGAAGCGCAGCGCGTGGCGGATGCAGGCCAGCGACAGGATGGTCGGTCCCAGGGTGTTTTCGCGCATGCAGCGTTCGCTGTCGCCTTCCGCCTCGTCGACGCGCACGTAGCCGCCGGCATTGATGATGGCCCAGGGCTTGAAGCGCAGGATCGCATTCTCCACCGATGCCGGATCGGTGATGTCCATCTCCTGGCGCGTCAGCACGTGGTAGGCCAGGTTGCGTTTTTCGCAGATGCGCGCGAAGGCCGAGCCCAGGGTGCCTGTGGCGCCCGTGATCAGGATCGGCTGCACGTGGGCCGACTTGAACTGGCCGCGCACGGCCAGGTCGGCCACCGCGGTGCTGGTCGCCACCGGCTTGCACAGGAAGCGCCCCGGACGGCGCCACCAGCCTTCGCCCTGCAGCACCGGGTTGCTCAGCGGGCGGCCGCTGGACAGCTCGCGCATCAGGGTCGCCACCGCGGTCGGACGGGGCGTGCCGCCGCGCACGTCGAAGGGACCGGGCTCGTAGTAGCCGCGGCACTCGGTCACCAGGCAGTTCCAGTCGAAGGAGCCGAGCAGGGCCCAGACCGTCACGGCGCGCACGTCGGCGCCCTGGTTGCGCGCCTTCTGGGCCGCGTTCCAGATCTCGACCAGCCAGCGCAGCTGGTCTTCGCGGTTGGCGTCGATATGGGCCTCGGTGATCGCGATCGGCAGGCCGTAGCGCTCCCAGGTTTCCATCAGCAGCGGCGCGATGCCTGGCGTCGGCGTGGCCAGGGCGCGCGGCGTCTCGATGTCGGCGTGCGGTACGCCGCGGTAGGTGTGGCGGTGGCTTTCCGGATAGCGTTCCGGGCGGTGGTCCAGCCAGCGTTCGCTGGTGATGTAGTAGTTCACGCCGATGATGTCCGGCGGGCAGGGGTTGTCGCGGAACCAGCGCAGTTCGTCTTCGGTCGCGTTCGATGCGAGCAGGTAGTGCCACAGCTTGTGGTCCTGGTCCACTTTACCGCACAGCAGGTCCCAGCCCAGCCAGCGGCGTTCGTTGAAGAAGCTGGTGATCGCTTCCATCTCCGGCGTACCGTAGGTCTTGGACAGGTCGTCGGTCTGGACCAGCTTGGCGTTCGGGTTGACGGCGCGGATGGCGCGCATCGCCAGCACCGTGGCGCGGGTCTGGTTGAGCAGGGCGCGCACGAAGGTCGCTTCGTCGCCGCCGTGCGGGTACCAGACGCCCGCCAGGCCCGAGAAGCGCGCCGTGGTCAGCGGCTCGTTGACCGGGGTGTAGTACTCCACCCAGGGATAGCGCGCGGCGACGGCGCCGGCATACTCGGCGAGCTTGTCGGCGAAGCCGGCATCGACCAGGCTGGTATGACGCGGGCCGCTGCCGTGGTGCACCAGGCCGACGATCGGGGTGACGCCCAGCTGCTGCAGGGCAGGCAGGCGCTCGTCGGGCCAGGACCAGTCGGCCGACTCGATGCCGTCCGGCGCGGTGCGCTCCCACAGTACCGGATAGCGGATCGCCCGGATACCGAGCGAGGCGAAGCGTTCGATGTCCTGCAGGCGCTCGGCGTGGCCGTTGCGGTCCATCTGGCTGAAGTAGTTGTCGCGCACACGGTTGACCGTGCATTCAAGTCCGCCCCAAAGCGCCAGCTCTGGGGTTTGTTCCGGCTGGGAACCAAGATGTGGAATCATGAGTGGTGTCTGCTTTGTGAAAACAGCCTCAAGCCTACTGTCCCGGTTTTGACCCTTATGTGAGCTAGCCCACATAAAAACGCTTTTTAGGACAATTCCTACTTTTTGTGGGCATCATTCACTTTACTGAGCCTAATTTCGCTTAAAAAAGCGAAACATCCGCGGCGGATGAGCGCGTGCGCCGCGAGGCTGCCGATCGCGCGACAATGCGCACAGCGATACAGGAGAACGCGATGTACATGGTTTACTGGACGATGGTCGACGACGACGCCAGCCAGCCGCACGCCCAAGTCTTCGACACCACCGAGATGGTGGGGGCCATGCAGTTCATGGAAGAGCTGCGCAAGCGCCAGCGCGCCGGCGAGGGCGTGCGCTTCGTGACGATGTGTTCGGAGCACCCGGACGTGGTCGGCCATCCGGGCGTGGACGTGACCGGTCCCGGCTACAACTGGAAGAAACGGCGGCGCTAGCGGCGCCCGTTCTTCGAGGCAAGGCCGGCAGGTTCCAAGCCCGTCCGCCCGGCCCCGGTTTATACTGTGGCAACCGGCACCTAGACCGGGCACGAGACCTGTCCACATGAACCATCCCATCATTCCGATCGTCGCGCAGGGTGCGAGCCGCCTGCGCAAGCGCCAGGCGCCCAAGGGCCGCCAGGTCGATGCGCAAGCCCTGGCCGAAGTCCGCGCCCTGCTGGGCGAGGCCCCGCGCCGGCGCGACCTGCTCATCGAGCACCTGCACAAGATCCAGGACCGCCACGGATGCCTGGCCAGCAGCCACCTGGCCGCGCTGGCGCAGGAGATGGGCCTGGCGCAAGCCGAGGTCTACGAGGTCGCCACCTTCTACCACCATTTCGATGTGCTCAAGGAAGGCGACGCGGCCCCTGCCGCGTTGACGGTGCGCGTATGCGCCGGCCTGTCCTGCGAGATGGCGGGCGCGCGCGAACTGCTGGGCAAGCTCCCTAGCATCCTCGGGCGCGAAGTCAGGGTGCTCGAGGCGCCCTGCGTCGGCCGCTGCGAGCAGGCGCCGGTGGCGGTGGTCGGCCAGCTGGCCGTGCCGCATGCGAGCCCGGAAAGCCTGCTGGCCAAGGCGCGCGCGGGCGAAACGACCGATCTGGTCCACGATCACATCGGTCTCGACGCCTACCGCGCGGCGGGCGGCTACGCGCTGCTGCGCGACTGCGCCGCCGGCAAGCTCGACGCCGAGCAGCTCATCACGGCCCTGGAGGCATCCGGCCTGCGCGGCCTGGGCGGCGCAGGCTTCCCGCTGGGGCGCAAGTGGCGCATCGTGCGCGCGGAACCTGGGCCGCGCCTGATGGCGATAAACATCGACGAAGGCGAGCCCGGCACCTTCAAGGACCGCGTCTACCTCGAGCGCGACCCGCACCGCTTCCTGGAAGGGGCCCTGATCGCCGCCTGGGCGGTGGGCATCGAGGCCATCTATATCTACCTGCGCGACGAATACCACGGCTGCCGCGCCATGCTGGAAGCCGAGCTGGACAAGCTGCGCGCGGATCCGCCGCTGCAGGGCATGCCGCCCATCCACCTGCGCCGTGGCGCCGGCGCCTATATCTGCGGCGAAGAGTCGGCCATGATCGAGTCGATCGAGGGCAAGCGCGGCATGCCGCGCCTGCGTCCGCCCTACGTGGCCCAGGTCGGCCTGTTCGGCCGCCCGACCCTGGAACACAATTTCGAGTCCCTGCACTGTGTGCGCGAGATCCTGGAACGGGGCGGCGCATGGTTCGCCGGCCATGGACGCAACGGCCGCCGCGGCCTGCGTTCGTTCTCGGTCTCGGGCCGGGTGCGCGAACCGGGCGTCAAGCTGGCCCCGGCCGGCATCACGATCCGCGAACTCATCGCCGAATACTGCGGCGGCATGCGGGACGGCCACGATTTCTACGCCTACCTGCCGGGGGGCGCGTCCGGCGGCATCCTGCCGGCCAGCATGGGCGACATCCCGCTCGACTTCGATACCCTGCAGCCCTACGGCTGCTTCATCGGCTCGGCCGCCGTGGTCGTGCTCTCGCAGCACGACAGCGCGGTGGCGGCCGCCCGCAACATCCTGGCCTTCTTCAAGGACGAGTCCTGCGGCCAGTGCACGCCCTGCCGCAACGGCACCGCCAAGGCGCTCGACCTGATCCGCCAGCCGGTGTGGGACACGGCTTTGCTGGGCGAGCTGTCGCAGGTGATGCGCGACGCGTCCATCTGCGGCCTGGGCCAGGCGGCGCCGAATCCCATCGACTGCGTCATCCAGTATTTCCCGCACGAGCTGGGGCAGCCATGAACGACTTCAACCGCCTGATTTCATTTGAACTGAACGGCCGCAGCGTCGACGCGCTGCCCCACGAGACCCTGATCGAAGTCGCGGCGCGCGAAGGCATCGAGCTGCCGCGCCTGTGCTACAAGGAAGGCATGGAGGCAGTCGGCAACTGCCGCTCCTGCATGGTCGAGATCGATGGCGAGCGGGTGCTCGCGCCTTCCTGCTGCCGCCATCCCGCAGCCGGGATGAAGGTCAGGACCGACAGCGCGCGCGCCGTCGCCGCGCAGAAGATGGTGCTGGAGCTCCTGCAGGCCGACATGCCGGAAGCCGGGTACACGCGCCGCAACGAAGTCGATATCTGGGCTGAAAAGCTCGGTGTCGGCAAGCCGCGCTTCGCGCCTACGCGCCCGCAGCCGCAACGCGACGCGACCCACGCCGCGATCACGGTCAATCTCGACGCCTGCATCCAGTGCACGCGCTGCGTACGCGCCTGCCGCGACGAGCAGGTCAACGACGTGATCGGCCTGGCCTTCCGCGGCGAGAACGCGAAGATCGTGTTCGACCAGGACGACCCGATGGGCGCCTCCACCTGCGTGGCCTGTGGCGAATGCGTGCAGGCCTGCCCGACCGGCGCCCTGATGCCGGCGCGCGAGGTGGCGCTGCAGATCCCGGACAAGCAGGTCGACTCGGTCTGCCCCTATTGCGGCGTCGGCTGCCAGCTGACCTACCACATCAAGGACGACAAGATCCTGTACGTGGAAGGGCGCAAGGGCCCGGCCAACCTGGGCCGCCTGTGCGTCAAGGGCCGCTACGGCTTCGACTACGCCCACCATCCGCACCGCCTCACCCGGCCGCTGATCCGCCGCGAAGGCATGCCCAAGAGCGGCGACTTCAGCATGGACCCGGCCCGCGTGCTGGACGTGTTCCGCGAGGCGAGCTGGGAAGAAGCCCTGGCGCTGGCCGGCGGCAAGCTGGCGCGCATCCGCGACCGGCACGGCGGCGCGGCCCTGGCCGGCTTCGGCTCGGCCAAGGGCAGCAACGAAGAGGCCTACCTGTTCCAGAAGCTGGTGCGTACCGGCTTCGGCACCAACAACGTCGACCATTGCACCCGCCTGTGCCACGCCTCCTCGGTGGCGGCCCTGCTGGAGGGCATCGGCTCGGGCGCGGTCTCGAACCCGGTGATGGACGTGACGCGCGCCGAGGTCATCCTGGTCATCGGCGCCAACCCGACCGTCAACCATCCGGTGGCGGCCACCTGGATCAAGAACGCGGTGCGCACGGGCGCCAAGCTGGTCGTGCTCGACCCTCGCCGCTCCGAGCTGGCGCGCCACGCCCACTGCTACCTGCAGTTCAAGCCCGACACCGACGTGGCCCTGCTCAACGCGATGATGCACGTGATCGTCACCGAGGGCCTGGTCGACCGGGATTTCATCGCGAGCCGCACGGTGGGTTACGCCGACCTGGAGAAGAACGTCGCCGAATACAGCCCGGAAGCGATGGCCCCGATCTGCGGCATCGACGCCGAGACCATTCGCTACGTGGCGCGCCTGTACGCCACCTCCAAAGGCTCGATGATCCTGTGGGGGATGGGCGTGTCCCAGCACGTGCACGGCACCGACAATGCGCGCTGCCTGATCGCGCTGAGCCTCATGACCGGCCAGATCGGCCGCCCCGGCACCGGCCTGCATCCGCTGCGCGGCCAGAACAACGTGCAGGGCGCCTCCGACGCCGGCCTGATCCCGATGATGCTGCCGGACTACCAGCGCGTCGACAACCCGGCCGCGCGCGAGAAATTCGAGCGCGCCTGGGGCGCCACCCTGGACCCGAAGCCGGGCCTGACGGTGGTCGAGATCATGGACGCCATCGATGCCGGCCAGATCCGCGGCATGTACATCATGGGCGAGAACCCGGCCATGTCCGACCCCGACGCCAACCATGCGCGCGCCTCCCTGGCCGCGCTCGAGCACCTGGTGGTGCAGGACATCTTCCTGACCGAGACCGCCTACCTGGCCGATGTGATCCTGCCGGCATCGAGCTTTCCGGAAAAGACCGGCACCTTCACCAATACCGACCGCCTGGTGCAGCTGGGCCGCCAGGCCATCTCTCCGCCGGGCGATGCCAGGCAGGACTTGTGGATCATCCAGCGGATGGCGAACCGCCTGGGCCTGCCGTGGAACTACGGCCACGTCTCCGAGGTGTTCGACGAGATGCGCAAGACCATGGCCAGCATCGGCGGCATTACCTGGGAACGCCTGGAACGGGACGGCGCCGTGGTCTATCCGTGCACGAACGAGGGCGACGCCGGCCAGCCCGTGGTCTTCACCGAACGGTTCCCGCGCGAGGGCGGCAGGGCGCGCTTCGTCCCGGCCGACATCATCCCGGCCGACGAGCGTCCCGACGCTGACTACCCGCTGGTCCTGATCACGGGCCGCCAGCTGGAGCACTGGCACACCGGCAGCATGACCCGCCGCGCCGGGGTGCTGGACGCGATCGAGCCCGACCCGGTGGCCCTGGTGCACCCGCTCGACCTGGAGCGCATGGGCATTGCCCCGGGCCAGCCGATCACCATCACCTCGCGCCGCGGCGAAGTGGTGCTGTATGCACGGGCCGACGACAGTTCGCCGGTGGGCGCGGTCTTCGTGCCCTTCTGCTACTACGAAGCGGCGATCAACCACCTGACCAATGCCGCGCTCGACCCCTTTGGAAAGATTCCGGAATTCAAGTATTGCGCCATCAAGCTCACTCCCGGCGGGGAGGTGGCGCCGCAGGGCAGCTACGGTGGCGGCCAAATCCTGGCTGGCATGGCACAATTGGCAACATGAACCGCCCCGACCTGCCACGCTACCGTCCGCAGCTGTCCGACTCCCGCGCCAGCCTGACCCAGGAGGTGCTGGCCGTGGACGAGCGCGGCCGGCGTTCGACGATCGCGATCCCGGCGGAACGCCCGCTGACGGTCTATGTCGACAAGCGCGAGCTGGTCACGCTGATGACCCTGGGCGGCGCGCCCGAGGCCCTGACCCTGGGCTACCTGCGCAACCAGCGCCTGGTGCGCAACATCGAGGACATCGTCTCGATCCAGGTAGACTGGGAAGTCGATTCGGTGGCGGTGGTCACGCGCAGCGGCATCGCCGATGTGGAAGAGCGCACCGCGAAGAAAGTGGTCACCACCGGCTGCGGCCAGGGCTCGGTGTTCGGCGGCCTGATGGACGAAGTCGACCGCATCGTCCTGCCGCCGGACGCGCGCCTGCCGCAATCGGTGGTCTACCGCATCGTCGAGCTGATTCGCACCCAGCAGTCGATCTATAAACAGGCTGGCTCGGTGCACGGCTGCGCCCTGTTCTCGAATACGGGCGAGCTGCTGTACTTCGTGGAAGACGTGGGCCGCCACAATGCGGTGGACGCCATCGCGGGCCTGATGTGGCTCGATGGCCTGGAAGGCGCCGACAAGCTGTTCTACACCACCGGGCGCCTGACGTCCGAAATGGTGATCAAGGGCGCCCAGATGGGCATTCCCTTCCTGCTGTCGCGCTCTGGCACCACCCAGATGGGACACATGGTGGCCGAGCGGGTCGGCATGTCGCTGCTGGCGCGCTGCACCGGCAAGCACTTCCTGCTGCTGGCGGGGCACGAACGCCTGGTGTTCGAGCCGGATCTGCTCGAGCCCCTGGGCGCACCGCGCCTGTCCTGATGTCCCTGCTGGACGCCATCTCGCACGCCTTCGCGCTGCTGTTCAGCGGTGACGCCGCCCTGTGGCGCATCGTCTGGGTCTCGATCAAGACCAGCCTGCTGGGCCTGCTGCTGGCGACGCCGCCCGCGGTGCTGCTCGGCTACGCCATCGCCATGCACCGCTTCCCGGGCCGCCGCATCGCGATCTGGCTGGCCCAGGCCGCGCTGTCCCTGCCCACGGTCCTGATCGGCCTGCTGCTCTACCTGCTGTTGTCGCGCCGCGGCCCGCTGGGTGGCCTGGAATGGCTGTTCAGCCAGAGCGGCATCGTGCTGGGCCAGTGCATCATCGGCCTGCCGGTGCTGCTGGCGTTTACCCTGGCGGCGGTGCAGGGCCTCGACCCGCGCTACGCCGAGACGGCGATCGCCCACGGCGCCTCGCCCTGGCGCGTCATGCGCACCGTGCTGCACGAGGCGCGCTATGGGGTGATGGCGGCTGTGATCAGCGGCTTCGGCCGCGTGGTCTCGGAAGTCGGCTGCGCGCTGATGGTGGGCGGGAACATCGAAGGCGAGACCCGCACCATCACCACCGCCATCGCGCTGGAAACCAGCAAGGGCGAATTCGCGCAGGGGATCGCGCTGGGCATCGTGCTGGTGACCCTGGCGCTCCTGATGAACGGGGCGCTGGTGCTGCTGCAGGGTGAGGCGCGCATGCCGGGAGTGCGGACATGAAGAACGACCTGACTGCGCTGCTGACCGTCCACGGCCTGCGCCGCCAGCATGGCGGGCGGGTGCTGTTCGAGATCGACCGCCTGAGCATCGACGCGGGCAGCGCTTACGTGCTGACCGGCGTGAACGGCGCCGGCAAGAGCACCTTGCTGCGCATGCTGGCGGGGCTGGAACGCTGCGATGCCTGCACCGTCGAACTCGACGGGCAGCGCGCGCCGCTGTATCCCTATCCGGCGGTCTTGCGCCGTTCGATCGTCTACGTGCACCAGCATCCGATCATGTTCTCGACCAGCGTCGGCCACAACATCGCCTACGGCCTGCTGGCGCGCGGCGAAGACCGGCGCGCCGTGCGCGGCCTGGTCGAGGAAGCGATGCGCTGGGCCGGCGTCGAGCACCTGCGCGACACCGATCCGAACCGCCTGTCTGGCGGTGAGAAGCAGCGGGTGGCCCTGGCGCGCGCCCGCGTGCTGCAGCCGCGCCTGCTGCTGCTGGACGAGCCGACCGCCAACCTCGACGGCCAGGCGCGCGAGCAGGTGCTGGCCCTGATCCCGACCCTGCTGCACGCGGGCGGCAGCGTGGTGATGGCCTGCCACGACCGCGACCTGATCGGCCTGCCCGGCGTGCGCCGCCTCAAGCTGCGCGAAGGCCGTCTCGAAATCCGATAATTCCACCCAGGAGAACCCGATGCAACGCCGCCACCTGTTCGCCGTCCTCTTGTCCGCCACCCTGGTCTCGCCGTTCGCCTCCGGCCAGGAGACGATTCGCCTCTCGACCACCACCAGCACCGAGAACTCCGGCCTGCTCAAGCAGCTGCTGCCGGCCTTCGAAGCGAAAACCGGCTACAAGGTCCACGTGATCCCGGTCGGCACCGGCAAGGCGCTGGAGCTGGGCAGGAACGGCGACGTCGACCTCACCCTGGTGCATGCGCGCAAGCTCGAGGACCAGTTCGTCGGCGAAGGGTGGGGCGTGGACCGGCGCGACGTGATGTACAACGATTTCATCGTGGTCGGCCCCAGCGAGGACCCGGCCAGGCTGAAGGGCACGAAGGACGTGATCGCCGCCTTCAGGCGCATCGCTGCCACAGGCGCGAAGTTCATCTCGCGCGGCGACAACTCGGGCACCGACGTGATGGAGAAGGGCTACTGGCAGCAGGCGGGCGTGAAGCCGGCCGGCGCCAACTACGTATCGGCCGGCCTGGGCATGGGAGAGGTGCTGAACATGGCGGCCGAGATGAAGGCCTATACCCTGACCGACCGCGCCACCTACGGCGCCTACCAGGCCAGGACCGGGCTGGCGATCATCATCGAGGGCGACAAGCGCATGTTCAATCCCTATGGGATCATCGCGGTGAATCCGGCCAAGCATCCCAAGGTCAACTACAAGGGCGCGAAACAGCTGATCGAGTGGATCACCTCGCCGGAAGGGCAGGGACGCATCGCGGCCTTCAAACCGGCCGGCGAACAGCTGTTCTTCCCGTCCGCGCGGTAGCTCAGCGCGGGTTGGCCCGCCCCGTCAGCACGCCGTCGAAGGGCGCCGGTCCGTCGCCGATGACGATGCCTTCGTCGGTGATCTCGAAGCTGCGCAACTGCCGGCTGTGCCTGGAGCCGCGCACCTTGATCACCGAGATCAGGGTCTGCAGCTCGCATTGCGATTCGACATAGCGCTGCATGATGACGGCGTCCACCAGCGCGCCGCTGCCGTAGGGCGAGAGCCGCAGCTCCTGGTAGCGGTCTTCGAGTTCGCTCGTCATCAGGACCGTGACGCCCCGGGCGCCCAGCACCGTGGCCAGGCGGTACAGGGTTTCGCGCAGTTCCTCACGGTATTCCGGCGCCACGGTCAGGTCGAAGCCGGCCAGCGAATCGAGCACGACCCGGGTCGCGCCTTTCGCGTCGATCAGCTGCAGGAGTTCGTACAGCACCTCGTCGCTCGACAGGTCGAGTTCGCTGGCGCTCATCATCGCGATGTGCTCCGAGCGTACCAGCGCCTGGAGCTTGGGATTCATCATCTGGCCCGTGGTGCGCTCGAACAGCGCGATCACGCCGGTCTCTCCGTTGGCGGCGCCGGCGGCCAGGAATTCCGTCGCCAGGATGGTCTTGCCCGAGCCGGTTGGCCCCACCAGCAGCACCGAATACCCTGCCGGAATGCCGCCCCCGAGCATGTCGTCGAGCATCGCGACCCCGGTCGACAGGCGCCGCGTGCAAACCGGCGCGGGCTGCGCCGACCCGACCACTTCCGCCACCGGCAGGATGCGCGGGAAGATCTCGATACCGGAGGGGCCGATGCGAAAGGCGTGCAGGCCGGGACGCTGCTTCTTGCCGCGGATCTTGATGATCTGGATCTTGCGCGACATCGCATTGCGTTGCACGTGCTGGTCGAGCCAGAAGATGCCGTCGGCCACGGTGAAGATCGGATTGCGGTCCGCTTCGTTGCTGGTGTATTCGCCGATCAGGAAACTGGTGGCCTTCCAGGTGGTCATGTGCGCCACCAGCTGCTGGATGAAGGTCTGCAATGCGGCGACATCGCGGTCCTCGCCGCGCGCGCCTTCGACGAAGGAGCGGAAGGAATCGATGAAGACCAGCGCCGGCTTGTGGGCGCGCACTTCATCGAGGATCTGGGTCAGCACCGCGTCGTAGTCGCCTATCTCGACCTGCGGCGCGAGGCTGACGAAGTTCACCGAATCGCCCACCTTGGCGATGTCGAAGAAGCTGAACTGCTGCTGGTAGCGCAGCATCTTGACCGGCGGCTCGCCCATGGCGGTGAAAAACAGCGCCTTGCGCTGCGGTCCGGCCAGGCCGAACATGATCTGCTGGGCGAACGTCGTCTTGCCGCTGCCCGGTGCGCCGCCGATGATGTTGAACGACAGTTCGGGCAGGCCGCCGCCGAGGATGGTGTCGAGCCCGGTGACGCCGGTGGCAAGCGTGTGCAGGTCAAGTTTGTCGGTCATTGCCGCATTCTCCTAAATTGGCTGTCCATCGTCCGGCGGGAAGGCCGACAGCAGGAACCGGTTCGCCAGGCTTGGGCCGATCAGGTCGGCCAGGTCATCCGTGTAGGTGACCAGCAGCGCGCGGTTGGCGGCGGCGATGTGTTCCGGTGTTTGCCCGTCCAGGCTGCGGCTGAAAACATCGAAAGCCTGGGCCGGGAACAGGGTCGGGCCAAGCTGGGGCAGCCAGGGAAAGCGGCCCACATGCTGGGCAAGGCTGCGTTCGAACAGGGCGAGCGTGCTGAGCGGGCCGAGCAGCGGAGCGAAGCGGTCGAAAAGGGTACGCCAGACCGCGACGGCATTGGCGGCGGTGGCCGGTTCGCCACGCGGCTCCAGGCGCGCCATAATGCTTGCAAGCAGCTTAGTCTCTATTGGCATGGCGTTCGGCCGCTGGCTGCATGGTCCGCGGTCGGCAAGCTTCCGGTCGGTTGATGGAGGTGTTCAGAGCGCCATTCTATCCGATCGCAGCAGGCGCGGACGGATCCGTTTCCAGCGGCAGGCGCAGCAGCACGTCGGTGCCGTGGGTGCGGGCGCTGGTAACGCGCAGCGACCCGGCGCCGGCGGCGACCCGTTCGCGCAGGTCCAGCAGTCCGTAGCTGCTCGACTTGGCCGGCGCCTCGGTATCGAAGCCGATGCCGTTGTCGCTGACCGCCATCTCGAGCATGCCGCCGGCCACGCCGAGCCGCACGCCCACCCGGCTCGCCAGCGAATGGCGAAACACGTTGTTGAGGCATTCCTGGAGCACCCGGTAGACCGTCAGCACGGTCGACTCCGCCAAGACCAGCTCGCCGAGTTCGGCGCCGCCTTCCAAGGTGCAGGCGATGCCGCTGGCGCGCGTGAACTTGCGCACTTCCAGTTCCAGGGTTGCCTGCAGGCCCAGCTCCAGGCCGGTCGGCTGTAGCTCGCCGAGCAGTTGCTTGACGGCGCGCAGGCTGGCGTCGACGTTGTCGAGCGCGGCCCCGGCCCGGTCGTGCAGGCGCTGGTGCCGTTCGCCGGTGTGCTGGAGGAGGGTGGAGATGTCCATGCGCAGGGCCAGCAGGTTCTGGGCCAGCGAATCGTGGAGTTCGCGCGACAGGCGCTTGCGTTCGGCTTCGCGCGCGGCGAGCTGGTGGGCGATCAGGTCGTGCAGCTTTTGTTCGGTGAGGCGCAGGGCCTCGGTGGCGCGTTCGTAGGCGAAGATCCTTTCCACCAGCGCCTGGTTGACCAGCATCTGCTCCTGGGTCAGCTGCAGGACGGCGTCCTCGCGGGCGTCGCCGCCGCCCGCGGCGTGGACGTCGCCTCCGGCATGGCGCCGGCCGCGCGTACTCCTGTCGCCACTGGAAGGTGATGGTCGCATGTCGGAAGGCGGTGGGACCGCGCTGCAGGTTGAGGGAAACAGCTGCCAGAGTCAGACGCTAGGGATCTTGCCGCGGCAAGTCAAGAAAAACCCGGAATCGCCACGCCAGGTCATGCCGGCTGCATGCCAGCTGTGGCTTGGAGGGCAGGCAGGGGCGAATGGTTCCACCGCGGCATGCCCGTGCGGGCTGGCGCGCGCGGCCGCTCCGGCGGATCGGCTACAGTCGAGCCGGGGCAGGACACGGCCTGCTCCGAGCTGGTAAACCCGCCCGGGAGGAAGCGTGTTTTCGCATATCGAAGAGCAGGTCCGCGCCTGCGTGGAGTGGCTGCGGCTGGTAGTGGAAGCGCTCGGCGCGCTGGTGATCGCGGTCGGGGTGGTGCTGGTCGTGGCCGGCCTGGTGCGGCATGTGCTGTCACGGCAGGGCGGCGGCTTCCTGCCGATCCGGCTCACCTTCGCCCGCTACCTCACCCTGGCGCTGGAACTGCAGCTGGCCGCCGACATCCTCTCCACCTCGGTGGCCCCGACCTGGGACCGGATCGGCAAGCTGGCCGCCATTGCCGTCATCCGTACCGGCCTGAACTACTTCCTGACCAAGGAGATCAACGAGGAGCGCAAGAGCGAAGAATCTGCGCCGCGGCGCGAGCGCGGCGAGCGTCCTACATGAGGATGACGTCGTACTGCTCTTGGTGGTAACCCTTCTCCACCTGCAGCGAGATGCGCTTGCCGATGAAATCGCCCAGCATCGCCAGGTGCTGGGATTCCTCTTCCAGGAACAGGTCGATCACCTCCTGCGAGGCGACGATGCGGAATTCGCGCGGGTTGAACTGCTTGGCCTCGCGCAGCAGTTCGCGCAGGATCTCGTAGCAGATCGTGCGGCTGGTCTTGACCTGGCCCTTGCCGCTGCAGGCGGGGCAGGGTTCGCACAGGATGTGGGCCAGCGATTCGCGCGTGCGCTTGCGGGTCATCTCGACCAGGCCCAGGGCGGAGAAGCCGCTCACCGAGACCTTGGTGCGGTCGCGCGCCAGGGTTTTCTTGAGCTCGGCCAGCACCGCGTTGCGGTGCTCGCTGTTCTCCATGTCGATGAAGTCGAGGATGATGATGCCGCCCAGGTTGCGCAGGCGCAGCTGGCGCGCGATCGCGTGGGCCGCTTCCAGGTTGGTCTTGAAGATGGTGTCGGCAAAATTGCGCCCGCCGACGAAGCCGCCGGTGTTGACGTCGATGGTGGTCATCGCCTCGGTCTGGTCGACGATCAGGTAGCCGCCCGACTTCAGGTCGACGCGGCGGCCCAGCGCGCGCAGGATTTCTTCTTCCACGCCGTAGAGGTCGAACAGCGGGCGCTCGCCGGTGTAGTGGGTCAGGCGCGCCAGCACGCTGGGGGTGTACACCTGGGCGAAATCGACCAGCTTCAGGTAGTTCTCGCGCGAATCGACCTGGATGGTGGCGGTTTCGTCGTGCACGAAGTCGCGCAGGACGCGCTGGGCCAGGCTCAGGTCCTGGTAGAGCAGGGTGGTGGGCGGCCGGGTGCGCGCGCCCTGGACGATGGCGCCCCAGGTCTTGCGCAGGTAGTCGATGTCGGCCTTCAGGTCCTCGTCCGAGGCGTCCTCGGCCTGGGTGCGCACGATGTAGCCGCCTTTTTCCTCGCCAGGGAGCAGGTTCTGCATGCGGGTGCGCAGCAGTTCGCGGTCGGCTTCCTTCTCGATCTTCTGCGAGATGCCGATGTGCTGGTCCTGCGGCAGGTAGACCAGCATGCGGCCGGCGATCGAGACCTGGGTCGACAGGCGGGCGCCCTTGGTGCCGATCGGGTCCTTGATGACCTGGACCGTCAAGACCTGGCCGTCGAACAGCAGCTTCTCGATCGGGGTGGGCGGATTGCCGTTGCCTTCGTGGCTGCGCGCTTCCCAGATGTCGGCCACGTGCAGGAAGGCGGCGCGTTCCAGGCCGATGTCGATGAAGGCCGACTGCATGCCCGGCAGCACGCGCACGACCTTGCCCAGGTAGATGTTCCCCGCCAACCCGCGCGTGAGCGTGCGTTCGATGTGCAGCTCCTGAACCGCGCCCTGCAGGACCAGCGCGACGCGCGTTTCCTGCGGTGTGATGTTGATGAGGATATCTTCGTTCATGGGCCCGGCCGTGCAGTGTTGTTCAGACTGACATGATACACGGTGGGGAGGGCCTGCGACGGCAGGGTCGGCGGGGGAAATGAGTCCAGTGGACTCATTTCCCGCCGGCGCGGTGGTTGCAATCGGCTCTGTTGACGCGCACGGGCCGGCGAACGTGGATTGAACGCGTCGGCGGCGAAGCCGCCAACCCTGCCGAAAGCGGATCAGACGGCGTAGCCGGCCTTGCGCAGCAGGTTCGCTGTCTCGAACAGGGGCAGGCCCATGATGCCGGAGTGGCTGCCCTCGATGTGCTCGATGAACACGGCGGCGGCGCCCTGGATGCCGTAGCCGCCCGCCTTGTCGTAGGGCTCGGGCGAGGCGCAGTAGGCGCGGATCTGGTCCCGCGTGAGCTTGGCGAAGCGCACGTCGGAAACCTGGGTGACGTGCTCGGCGATATTCATGCCGTGCACCGCCACCGCGGTCAGCACCTGGTGGGTGCGGCCGGACAGGCGCTCGAGCATGTCTTCCGCTTCGCGGGTGTTGGCGGGCTTGCCGAGGATGAGGCCATCGATGGTGACGGTGGTGTCGGCCGACAGCACCGGACGCATGGGCTGGCGGCGGGCCAGCACCATGTTCCAGGCGAAGGCGCCTTTTTCGCGCGCCACGCGCGCCACGTAATCCATGGGCGCTTCGCTTGCGTGCACGTCTTCGCTGACGTCGACGCCGCGCGCCGGGTCGGCGCGCAGGGCCAGCAGTTCGAAGTCCACGCCGATCTGGCGCAGCAGCTCGCGCCGGCGCGGGCTCTTCGAGGCGAGATAGATTTTCTTGTCGTTAGGTCTCGTGAACATGGCAGCTCAGACGCGGTGATACGGATGGTTCTGGGTGATGGTCCAGGCACGGTACAACTGTTCCGCCAGCATGACGCGCACGATTCCGTGCGGCAGCGTCATGCTGGAGATGCGGATCATGCCCTCGGCGCGCGCCTTCAGCTCCGGATCGAGGCCGTCGGCCCCGCCGATGAGGAAGGCGGTGTCGCGCCCGTCCTGCTGCCACTGCTCGAGCTGGCGCGACAGGCCGACACTGGTCAGGTCCTTGCCGCGTTCATCCAGGGCAATGATGCGCACGCCTTTCGGCAGCACCGCTTCGATACGCTCGCGTTCGAGCGCCATCGCGGTGGCCGCCGTCTTGCTGCCGGAGCGCTCGACCGGCTTGATTTCCTTGAGCACGATGCGCAGTTCGGGCGGCATGCGCTTGACGTACTCGGCAAAGCCGGTCTCGATCCAGGCCGGCATCTTGTGGCCGACCGCGACAATCAACAACTGCATCGAGGCTTACTCTGCCGCTTTCTTCACGCGGCGGATCACCTTCTTGGCAGGTGCGGCATCGGCGGCGGGAGCGGCGGCCTTGGCGGAGACGCGCTTTGGCGGCTTGGCCTTCAGCGCTTCGACCGCGGCGGTTTCGCTCTTGCTCGGCGCTACCTTGACGGTCTTGCCGACCGGGGCTTTCTTGGCGGCAGGCTTCTTGGCCGGCGCCTCGGCAGCCGCTTTCTTGGCCGCCGGCTTGCGCTCGCGCACCGGCTTGGCTTCCGGCTGGTCCTGGTTGGCCGCCAGGTGCTTGGACTTGATTTTCGGCTCGGCAGCTTCAAGCGCTTCCGGCGTCGACTTGCGCTTGGCCGCGCCCAGCTTGACCGGCTTCTCGCCCCATATTTCTTCCAGGCGGTAGTACTGGCGGATGGCCGGCTGCATGATGTGGACGATCATGTCGCCCAGGTCGACCAGCACCCATTCGCCGGTGTCTTCGCCTTCCAGGCCGACCACGTCGCCGCCCGCCGCCTTGACCTTGTCGCGCACCGATGCCGCCAGCGCCTTGGTCTGGCGGTTCGAGGTACCCGAGACCACGGCAATGCGGTCGAACAGGCTGGTCAGGTGGGTGGTGTCGAACAGGACGATGTCCTGGCCCTTGACGTCTTCCAGGGCGTCCACCACCAGGGTTTGCAGTTTCTTGATATCCATTAGTTTTTATAGAGGTTGTGTTGTTGAATATAGTCTAGCACTTGCGCCATCACCAGCGCGCTTGCGTCCGCGCCATCGCGCAGGGCGTCGCGGATCTGCGTGGCCGAGATGTCGACCGCCAGCGTCTGCGCCAGACAAACTTTTCCGTACGGGGTTTCCCGCACTGCGTCCGGCGTTGCAAGCCGCGCGGACAATTCTTGGGCCACCTGTGGCGGCAGCTTGTCGCTCGCCAGGTCGTAGCCGGGACGGGCCGCCACGCCCAGGTTGGCCAGCCCGAACAGCGCATGCCAGTCGCGCCAGGTGTCGAGCTTCTGCAGCTGGTCGGCGCCCATCAGGAACACGATGGAGGCCTCCGACCCCAGCTCGGCGCGCAGGGCGCGCAGGGTGTCGACGGTATAGGTCGGCTGGTCTCGTTCGATTTCCTGCAAGTCCAGGAAGACCGGGAAGGGCTTGTTCTGGAAGGCCAGTTCCAGCATGGCGACGCGGTCGGCATCGCTGACCCGCAACGCGCCTTTTTGCCACGGACGGGCCGGCAGCACGCGCAGCTGGTCGGGGTGCAGCAGATCGGCGAACAGCTCGGCCAGTGCGACGTGGCCGTGATGCACTGGGTCAAAACTTCCTCCCAGCAAGGCAACGCAGAAGGTCACGACTGCAGCCAGTCCCGGTGGACCAGGAAGTCCGTATACAGCTGGGCCTCGGGGCTGCCGGGTTCCGGATGCCAGTCGTAGCGCCATTTCACGATCGGCGGCATCGACATCAGGATGGCTTCGGTGCGCCCGCCCGACTGCAGGCCGAACAGGGTGCCGCGGTCCCAGACCAGGTTGAACTCGACATAGCGGCCGCGGCGGTATGCCTGGAAGTCGCGTTCGCGCTCGCCGTAGGGCGTGTCCTTGCGTGCATTGAGAATGGGCAGGTAGGCGTTCAGGAAGTTGTCGCCCACGCTTTGCACCATCGCGAAGGCCGCGTCGAAGCCGGCCTCGTTGAAATCGTCGAAGAAGATGCCGCCCACGCCGCGTGCTTCCCTTCGGTGCTTCAGGTAGAAATACTCGTCGCACCAGGTCTTGAAGCGCGGGTGCAGCGCCTCGCCATAGGGCGCGAGCGCGTCGTGGCAGACCTGGTGGAAGTGGCGGGCGTCGCCGGCATCGCCGTAGTAGGGCGTCAGGTCCATGCCGCCGCCGAACCACCAGACCGGGTCCTTGCCTTCCGCCGTGGCTTCGAAGAAACGCACGTTCATGTGCACGGTGGGGGCGTAGGGGTTACGCGGGTGCAGCACCAGCGACACGCCCATGGCTTCCCAGGCGCGGCCGGCCAGTTCCGGACGCGCGGCCATGGCCGACGGCGGCAAGTTCTTGCCCATCACGTGAGAGAAGTTCACGCCGCCGCGCTCGATCACATTGCCTTCCTCGATCAGGCGCGAAATCCCGCCGCCGCCTTCAGGGCGTTCCCAGGCGTCGCGCAGGAAGGGCTTGCCGTCGACTTCCTCGAGGGCTTGCACGATGCGCGCCTGGAGCGAGAGCAGCCAGGCTTTGACGGCGTGGGGGGATGGGGTGGACATGCGGATCGGATAAGAATGCGAAAAAGTGGGCAGATTGTACACCTGGCTTTGAGGTGTTGTTACGTTTAGTACTTGGAATGGCGAGTACGAGCGCCGCATCGATGCAAAGAACTTGGGTTCCCGCCTGCGCGGGAATGACGGTTTTTTGGCAGCTGGCCACAACAGCTTGTCGTGGCTACCTGCTTCAACCCGTCATTCCCGCGCAGGCGGGAACCCAAGTTTGCTTGCATGCCGCTACCGTCTCCGGATACCGGCACGTGCAGAAATCACTTTACTCCACGCCACCCAATATCACGCCGATACTGCGCGCCATTGAAGTGGATCTTTTCCACCGTCTCATACGCCTGCTTCTGCGCCATCTTGACGCTGTCGCCCAGGCCGACCACGCACAGCACGCGGCCGCCGTTGGTCTGCAGGGTGCCGCCCACCATCTGGGTGCCGGCGTGGAAGGTGACGCATTCGGGCGTCTCGGCCGGGATGCCGTCGATGATGTCGCCCTTGCGCGGGCTTTCCGGATAGCCTTCGGCGGCCATCACGACGCCCACCGCGGTGCGGCGGTCCCATTCGAGTTCCACGGCGTCCAGGGTGCCGTTGCAGGCGTGGTCCACCACGCTCAGGAAGTCGCTCTTCAGGCGCGCCATGATCGGCTGGGTTTCCGGGTCGCCCATGCGGCAATTGAATTCCAGGGTGCGCGGGTTGCCGTCGGCGTCGATCATCAGGCCGGCGTACAGGAAGCCGGTGTAGGTGATGCCGTCCTTGGCCATGCCCTGGATGGTCGGGTTGATGATCTCGCGCATCACGCGCGCGTGCATCGACGGGGTCACGATCGGGGCAGGGGAATAGGCGCCCATGCCGCCCGTGTTCGGACCCTCGTCCTGGTCCTTGAGGCGCTTGTGGTCCTGGCTGGTGGCCAGGGCCAGGACGTTCTTGCCGTCGCACATGACGATGAAGCTGGCTTCTTCGCCGGCCAGGAATTCCTCGATCACGATGCGCGCGCCGGCGTCGCCGAAGGCGTTATCGGACAGCATGTGGTCGACGGCGGCATGCGCTTCGTCGAGGCTCATCGCCACCACCACGCCCTTGCCGGCCGCCAGGCCGTCGGCCTTGATGACGATCGGGGCGCCGTTGGCATTGATATAGTCGTGGGCCTGGGCCGCATCCGAGAAGCTCTGGTACTTGGCGGTCGGGATGCCGTGGCGCTGCATGAAGGCCTTGGCGAAGTCCTTCGAGCTTTCCAGCTGGGCTGCTTCCCTGGTGGGACCGAAGATCTTGAGGCCGCGCGCGCGGAACAGGTTGACGATGCCCGCCGCCAGCGGCGCTTCGGGACCGACCAGGGTCAGGTGGATGCCTTCGGCCACCACGAAGTCGGCCAGGGCCGCCGGATCGATGATCTCGATGTTGACCAGGTGCGCATCGAGTTCGGTGCCGCCGTTGCCGGGGGCGACGAAGACGGTCTGGACGCGTTCGGATTGGGCCAGTTTCCAGGCCAGGGCGTGTTCGCGGCCGCCCGAGCCGACTACGAGGATTTTCATGGGAGCTTCCGGTTTATTCTTCGATCACGGCGTTGGTGTAGACCTCCTGGACGTCGTCCAGGTTTTCCAGCGCGTCGAGCAGCTTCTGCATCCTGGCCGCGTCGTCGCCGGTGAACACGGTCTCGGTCGCGGGCTTCATGATGACTTCCGCCACTTCGGCCTTGAAGCCGGCCTGCTCCAGCGCGTCCTTCACGCCGGCGAAGGCGAACGGATCGCACAGCACTTCGAAGCCGCCTTCCTCGTCGGGGACGACGTCGTCGGCGCCGGCTTCGAGCGCGGCTTCCATCAGCTTGTCTTCTTCCACGCCAGGCGCGAACAGGAACTGGCCGGTGTGCTTGAACATGAAGGCCACCGAACCCTCGGTGCCCATGTTGCCGCCGAATTTGCTGAAGGCGTGGCGCACTTCGGCCACGGTACGCACACGGTTGTCGGTCATGCAGTCGACGATGATCGCGGCACCGCCGATGCCGTAGCCCTCGTAGCGCACTTCTTCATAGTTGACACCTTCCAGGCCGCCCGAACCGCGCTGGATCGCGCGCGTGACGTTATCTTTCGGCATGTTCGCATCGGCGGCCTTGTCCACCGCCAGGCGCAGGCGCGGGTTGGTGGCGATATCGCCCCCGCCCATACGTGCAGCCACGGTGATTTCCTTGATCAGGCGCGTCCAGATCTTGCCGCGCTTGGCGTCGGTGGCGGCTTTCTTATGCTTGATGTTGGCCCATTTGCTGTGTCCAGCCATGTCGAGAATTCCTTAGACGGTAAGGGAAGCTGCGGCTCCCAGTATGCAAGAGTGGCCGACATTCTAACATAGGCCCCTCTTGCAAAATCGTCAGGCCCGACTCATGGGAACAACAGCCAGGTCCCCCAGGCCAGCAGCGCCAGCCCGCCCGCGCTGGCGATCCAGTGCCCGCCAGCCAGCCTGATTTCGGCCGGCGCCAGCACCAGCAGGGCGGCGACCGGCGCCGGGTGGACCGGCCCGGCCGCCAGTGGCAGCAGCATCAGCAGCCAGATGCTGCCCATGCAGGTGCGGGCATGGCCGAAGCCGCGGCGCAGGGCGTCATGGGGATCGTCGCTCCAGTCGGCCAGCAGGCCCGGTAGCGGCGCGCGGCAGTGCGCCAGGCAGGCATGCTTGGCCGGCAGCCACTGGTAGATGCCGGCCGCCACCAGCGCCAGGCCAAGGGCCCCCGGATAGCGCACTCCCATGGTGTCGTCGAGCATGCCGGCGTCGTGCAGGGTCCATTGCATCAGGGCCGCGAGCAGCGCGAAACCGGCGCAGGGAAGCATGTGGCCAAGCACGAACAGCGCCGTGCGCAGGCGCGGCATGGGCGCGCAATGCCACCGGGCCGCGCGCGCGACCAGGATGGTGGGGCGGATGGCGAGCGGCAGCATCACGGCGGTGCTCATTCCGCCCCAGAGGGCGGTGACCAGCAGCAGCTGGCCGGCGCCGTAGGGGGCGGGGGCGGGGACGCCGGCGGCCGCGATGCTGGTAAATTCCGCGCCGGCCCCCGTGTACAGGGCGCCGACCAGGAGCACCAGCCAGCAGAGGACGGCGACCAGCGACAGCCAGACCAGGCCCAGTTGGACCTGCCGGTCGGCGGCGGCGTGGCTTCCGGTGTCGATCAGGTTCATGGTGCGGCCCCCTGGCTCGCCGCGGATGCGCGGGCGAATGTGGGCCCCCGCCTGCGCGGGGGTGACGGCCTTGCGTTTCGTGGAATGAGAGCGGGCGACATGCGCTTCTCCTGTCGTTGACGTGTTCAGTTCGACCGCATGCCCGGACCGGCGTTCAACGGACCCGTCAGCAGGTTCGGCGCAGCCGTTCTACAATCGTCGGATGAACAAAAGCCTCGCTGACTATCCTGCTGCTCCTTTACCACGTTCGGCCCTGGTCGGCGGCCTCTCGATCGCCATCGGCGGCGCCGTCCTGTTTTCGACGAAGGCGGTGGTCGCGAAACTGCTGTACCGGTACCACATCGATGCGGTGACTTTGATCGCGTTCAGAATGCTGTTCTCGCTCCCGGTGTTCGCCGCCGTCGCGATCTGGAAAATGCGCGCCGGGCCACCGCTGTCGCCTTCCGACCGCTGGCGCCTGGTCGGGCTCGGCCTCATCGGTTACTACCTGTCGAGTTACCTCGACTTTCTCGGGCTGCAGCACATCTCGGTCGGGCTGGAGCGCCTGATCCTGTTCCTGACCCCGACCTTCGTTCTGGTCATCAATGCGGTGTTCTTCAAGCGCCGCATCGGCGCGGTCGAATGGTGCGCCCTGGGGCTGGCCTATTGCGGCATCGTGCTGGTCTTCGTGCACGACCTGGCGGGCGGCGCCGGCAGCACGGTGCTCGGGTCGCTGTTCGTGCTGGGCTCGGCGCTCAGCTATGCGGTTTACCTGCTGGGCTCGGGCGAGATGGTGCGCCGCATCGGCTCGCTGCGCCTGGTGGCCTACGCGATGTGCGTGTCGAGCGCGGCCTGCATCCTGCAGTTCTTCGTGCTGCGTCCGGCCAGCCTGCTGGTGCAGCCGGCGCCGGTTTACTGGCTCTCGCTCGCGAATGGAGTATTCTGTACGATCTTCCCCGTATTTATGACCATGGTCGCGGTGCAGCGCATCGGCGCGGCGACCGCCTCGCAGGCAGGCATGATCGGACCGGTGTCGACGCTGTTCCTGGGCGCCCTCATCCTCGGGGAGCCGATCACGGCGGTGCAGCTGGCCGGCACCGGGCTTGTGCTTGTGGGGATTTACCTCCTGTCGCTCAAAAAATGACCACATCGACCCAACCCATCCCACGTATCGCACTCATCGCGCACGACAAGAAGAAGGACGACATGATCAAGCTCGCGGGCGAGTACCGCGACTTCCTGCAGACCTGCATCCTGTCCGCCACCGGGACCACCGGCGGACGCCTGGTCAATGAGCTCGGCCTCACCGTCGAGCGCATGCATTCCGGCCCGGTAGGCGGCGACCTGCAGATCGGCGCCCAGCTGGTCAACGGCCAGATCGACTGCGTGATCTTCCTGCGCGACCCGATGACGCCGCAGCCGCACGAACCCGACATCAACGCCCTGGTCCGCGCCTGCGACGTGCACAACATCGCCTGCGCCACCAATGTATCGACCGCGCACCTGGTGCTGTCGCAACTGCGCGGCGCCTACCAGGCGGCCGTCGGCAAATAAGAAGGGGAGGCCGCATGCGCGCCAAAGCGATCCGGATCGCCGCCAACGGCGGTCCCGAAGTCATGGAGTATGTCGAGGTCGAAGTCGGTGAGCCGGGACCGGGCGAGGCGCTGGTGCGCCAGCACGCGGTCGGCCTGAACTTCATCGACGTGTATTTCCGCACCGGCCTGTATCCGCAGCCGCTGCCCGCCGGCCTGGGCCAGGAAGGGGCGGGCGTGGTCGAGGCGGTGGGCGAGGGCGTCGCCCATGTGCGCCCGGGAGACCGCGTCGCCTACGCGGGCGGCCCGAACGGCGCCTACGCCGAGCTGCGCGCGATGCCGGCCCATGTGCTGGTCAAGCTGCCGGATGCGGTGGGTTTCGAGACCGCCGCCGCCATGATGCTGCAGGGGCTGACGGTGCAATACCTGTTCCGCAGCACCTACCCGCTCACGGCCGGCCAGACCATCCTGTTCCACGCCGCCGCCGGTGGCGTGGGCCTGATCGCCTGCCAGTGGGCGCGCGCACTCGGAGTGAACCTGATCGGCACGGTGGGGTCGAAGGAAAAGGGCGAACTGGCCCTGGCGCACGGCGCCGCCCACGTCATCAACTACAACGAGGAAGACATCGTGGCGCGCGTGCGCGCACTCACCAACGGCGCGGGCGTGCCGGTGGTGTATGACTCGGTGGGCAAGGACACCTTCTTCGCCTCGCTCGACTGCCTGAAGCCGCGCGGGCTGATGGTCAGCTTCGGCAATGCGTCCGGGCCGGTGGAGACGTTCTCGCCGGGCGAGCTGGCCAAGCGCGGTTCGCTCTACCTCACCCGCCCGACTCTGGGCGCCTACATGGCGACGCGGACCGAGCTGGAGGCGATGGCGGCCGACCTGTTCGGCATGGTCGAAAGCGGCAAGCTGAAGATCGAGGTCAATCAGACCTTCCCGCTGGCCCAGGCCGCCGAGGCGCACCGCGCGCTAGAAAGCCGGCGCACCACCGGTTCGACGGTGCTGCTGCCATGAGGGACACGAACGGAGACGGGCGTCCTTCGCCGCCGGGGGATGATGGGGTGCCGAAGTTCGGACGGCTGCTGGTCGTGCTGGCGGCGGCGCTGTTGATGATCGTGGCGATCACGTTTGGGTCGGAGGCGTGGTTTAGTTGAGCACTGCTGGTAGCCGCCAGCACATCCACAACCCGTGCCCTCAAAACCGTCATTCCCGCCACTGGCGGCAATGACTCCCCGCGAAGGCGGGGACCCAAGTTTATGTGAGCAGCCATCTAATCAAACGTTATCGCTACACGTGCAAACTTGGATCCCCGCCTTCGCGGGGACGACGGGGTAGGGGAGCGGGCTGACGGATGCATCGTACGACGCGGACAGGATCAAGCCCAACGAACAAAAAGGCCAGGCAATGCCTGGCCTTCCTTCATCCACTCCCGTGGACTACCCCTTCTTCTCTTCCAGCTTCACTTCGACCCGCCGCGCCGTCCCCGACACCCCCGGGAAGCCCGCGAACGCGCTCTTTACCAGCGCCGGCATCACCTCCGGCGTCGACAGCTCGCGGCTGGTGTTGTGCACGGTGACGTCGAACAGCCGCTTGGCGTCGCTCGCCTGCTTGATCGACACCTGGAGCTCGCGCCGGTACTGGTGTTCGATCGACACCTGGTAGGCCGGATAGGGACCCCAGAACGGATCGTAGAAGGGGCTATACCAGCCGCCCCAGTAGCGGCGGTGGAAGCCGCGGTAGCCGTAGCCGAAGCGCGGCATCGGGTGGTAGAAGGGAGACATCACCGGCTCCAGCACCCGCACCGGGATGTCGGTGGTGGTGAAACGCATCCCCACGGTCAGCGCAGGCTTGGCGCCGTTGGCGTCGCGGAAGCCCAGGCGCGCCAGCTCGCCGCGCACCAGTTCCTGGTAGCTGCGCCATTCGAGCGTGTCGTCCACCGGCGGCGGCACCTCGAAGACAAAGGTCTTGTCTTCCATCTGGGCGGGCCATTGATGGAAGGTCGTGACGTCGCTGCGGTAGGTCGTGGCGCAGCCTCCCAGCAGCAGCGCCAGCGCCGTTCCCGCGGCGGCCATGATCAGGCGTTTCATTGCTTTCTCCCTTGATGAAGTCGGTCTTTCCCCGATGATGTAGCTTAGCTTTTGTCTGGCATATATTGCGCGTAATTTACACCCAGTTACGATCATCAACATGCGGGCACATTCCGATACATGAAATCGTATGAAGCGCTTGAAAATCTTGTTGGTAAAATAAGCACTTCATCCACTGTGTTTGCGGACCCCCTATGCGCACCGATACGCCCCAGACCATTTACCGGAAGGACTATACCCCGCCGAGTTACCTGGTGGATACTGTCGAGCTCGGCTTTGACCTCGACCCAAGCCGCACCGTCGTCGCCAACCGGCTGACGATGCGCCGCAATCCCGACGGCGGCCAGCGGACGATCGAGCTGCATGGGGAGGATATCGAGCTGGTGGCGCTGCGCCTGAACGGCAAGGCCCTGGGCAAGGGGGACTACCACCTGGCCCACCATACCCTGGTCATTTTCGAGGCGCCCGAGCACGTCACCCTCGAGATCGAAACCGTGTGCGTGCCCGAGCAGAACACCACCCTGAGCGGGCTGTACGTTTCCAATGGGAACTTCTTCACCCAGTGCGAAGCCGAAGGCTTCCGCCGCATCACCTTCTTCCCGGACCGTCCGGACGTGATGGCCACCTACAAGGTCATGCTGCGCGCCGACAAGGAGCGCTACCCGGTCCTGCTCTCGAACGGCAACCTGCTGGAAGAAGGCGAGCTGGACGACGGCCGCCACTACGCGCTGTGGGAAGACCCGTTCAAGAAGCCGTCCTACCTGTTCGCCCTGGTGGCGGCGCGCCTGGTCTGCCAGGAAGAGAGCTTCCGCCTGGCGGACGGCCGCGACGCCCTGCTGCAGGTGTGGGTCGAGGAGGGCAACCTCGACAAGACCGACTACGCGATGCAGTCGCTCAAGCACAGCATCCGCTGGGACGAGGAGCGCTATGGCCTCGAGCTCGACCTGGACCGCTTCATGATCGTCGCCACCAGCGACTTCAACATGGGCGCGATGGAAAACAAGGGCCTGAACATCTTCAACACCAAGTTCGTGCTGGCCAACCCGCGGGTGGCGACCGACGTCGACTTCCAGGGCATCGAGGCGGTGGTGGCGCACGAGTACTTCCACAACTGGACCGGCAACCGCGTCACCTGCCGCGACTGGTTCCAGCTGTCCCTGAAGGAAGGCCTGACGGTCTTCCGCGACCAGGAATTCACGGCCGACATGATCGGCACCGATACCGGCCGCGCCGTCACCCGCATCGACCAGGTGCGCACCCTGCGCCAGGCCCAGTTCCCCGAGGACGCCGGCCCGATGGCCCACCCGGTGCGTCCCGACTCGTTTGTGGAGATCAACAACTTCTACACGGTGACCGTGTACGAGAAGGGCGCCGAAGTGGTGCGCATGTACCAGACCCTGCTGGGGCGCGAGGGCTTCCGCAAGGGCATGGACCTGTACTTCCAGCGCCATGACGGCCAGGCGGTCGAGTGCGACGACTTCCGCCGCGCGATGGCCGACGCCAACGGGCGCGACCTAACCCAGTTCGAACGCTGGTACAGCCAGGCCGGCACGCCGCAGCTGCGCTTCGAGTCGCGCTGGGACGAGACGGCGCATACCTACACCATGAAATTCTTCCAGTCCTGCCCGCCGACACCCGGCCAGCCGGACAAGCTGCCCTTCCACATCCCGGTGGCGGTCGGCCTGCTCGACCACGAGGGCCGCGACATGCGCCTGGTGGTCGACGGCCAGCACCGCGGGACCACCGCGGTGCTGGAACTGACCCAGGCCGAGCAGACCTTCGTGTTCACCGATGTGAAAGAGCAGCCGGTACCCTCGGTGCTGCGCGACTTCTCGGCGCCGGTGATCCTGCAGCACGGCTACAGCGACAGCGAGCTGCTGCACCTGTTCAGCTATGACAGCGACCCGGTCAACCGCTGGGAAGCCGGCCAGCGCCTGGCCATGGGCCGCCTGCTCAAGCTTACCGGCGAAGCGAAAGTCTCCTCCACCCGCCTGGACCTGGACGATACCTTCATCGAGGCGATGCGCAAGATGCTGGCCGACGCATCGCTCGACCCGGCGTTCCGCGAGCAGGCCTTGCTGCTGCCTTCGGAAACCATGATTTCGGAGCAGCTCGACCAGGTCGACCCGCTGGCCGTGCACACCGCGCGCCAGTTCATGCGCGCCGACCTCGGCACGCGCCTGCGCAGGGAGCTGCTGGCCCAATACGAGGCCAACCAGACCCCGGGCGCCTACAGTCCGGATGCCGCGTCCGCCGGCAAGCGGGCGCTGAAGAACCTGGCGCTGGCTTACCTGAACGCCGTGCCGGATGCCGAGAGCGTGGCCATGGCACAGCGCCAGTTCGAGACCGCCGACAACATGACCGACCGCGCCGCCGCCCTGAGCGCACTGATCCAGTCGCGCGTACCGGAAGCCGCCGATGCGCTGGACGTGTTCTACGAAGAGTTCAAGGGCGAAGCCCTGGTCGTGGACAAGTGGTTCACGATGCAGGCCACCGCCCCGACCACCGACGTGGCGGCGGTACGCGCGCTGATGCGCCATCCGGCCTTCACCCTGCGCAACCCGAACCGCGCCCGCAGCCTGGTGGCGGCCTTCTGCGCCAGCAATCCGGTGCAGTTCCACGCCCCGGACGGCAGCGGCTACCAGTTCTGGGCCGAGCAGGTGATCGCGCTCGACGCGCTCAACCCGCAAGTCGCCAGCCGCCTGGCGCGCGCCATGGACCGCTGGCGCCGCTATGCGCCGGAGCTGCAGGCCCAGATGCAGTCGGCCCTGCAGCAGGTGGCCGGCCAGCCGGAATTGTCGAACGACGTGCGCGAGGTGGTCAGCAAGGCGCTTGCAAATTAACGTAGGGTTGGCGGAAACGCGTTCACCGGACGCATTTCCCGCCGCCGACCCTACGCAAAAGAATTTAATAACCCATCCAAAGGAAGTCCATGAAACGCGTCAGCCTTACCCAATACCTGGTGGAGGAGCAACGCCTCCACCAGAACATCAACGCCGAGCTGCGCCTCCTGATCGAGGTCGTGGCGCGTGCGTGCAAGCGCATCAGCTATTCGGTCAGCAAGGGCGCGCTGGGCGAAGTCTTGGGCAGTGCCGACACCGAGAACATCCAGGGCGAAGTGCAGAAGAAACTGGACGTGATCTCGAACGAGATTCTGCTCGAAGCCAACGAGTGGGGCGGCCACCTGGCCGCGATGGCCTCGGAAGAGATGGAAACCATCCGCCAGATCCCGAGCCGTTATCCGAAGGGCGAATTCCTGCTGCTCTTCGATCCGCTGGACGGCTCGTCGAACATCGACGTCAACGTCTCGATCGGCACCATTTTCTCGGTGCTCAAGGCCCCGGAAGGCATGACCCAGCCGACCGAGCAGGACTTCCTGCAGCCGGGCACGGCCCAGGTCGCGGCCGGCTACGCGGTCTACGGCCCGCAAACCATGCTGGTGCTCACCACCGGCAACGGCGTGCACTGCTTCACCCTGGACCGCGAGATGGGTTCCTGGGTCCTGACCCAGAGCGACATGAAGATCCCGGAGTCTACCAAGGAATTCGCGATCAACATGTCGAACAAGCGCCACTGGCACCCGCCGGTGCAGCGCTACGTCGACGAGCTGCTGGCGGGTAGCACCGGTCCGCGTGCCAAGGACTTCAACATGCGCTGGATCGCCTCGATGGTGGCCGACGTGCACCGCATCCTGAACCGCGGCGGCGTCTTCATGTACCCGGCCGACCTGCGCGACCCCGGCTCGCCGGGCAAGCTGCGCCTGATGTACGAAGCCAACCCGATGGCGATGATCGTCGAGCAGGCCGGCGGCGCCGCCACCGACGGCAAAGGCCGCATCCTGGACATCCCGCCGCACAAGCTGCACCAGCGCGTGCCGGTCTTCCTGGGCTCGAAGGAAGAAGTGGAAGTGGTGACCGGCTACCACGCGGACTAGATATTTTTGCAATAAGGCCGCGAGCTAGCGATACACACTAGCAAGTTTGTGGCGTTATTTGCTAGAATACGGTTCTTTCGCCGCTGTAGCTCAGTCGGTAGAGCAGCGCATTCGTAATGCGAAGGTCACCAGTTCGATTCCGGTCAGCGGCACCAGAATAGCGAGAAGGGCCACCCGTCAGGGTGGCCCTTTTTGCATTCCGGCGCCGGTTCAGCAGTTCTGGTATTTCCAGTTGCGCTGCTTGCCCTCGCCGATCCACTCCACCGCCTGCTCCAGGCGGCGCAGCCGGGTGGGCTCGGTCTTGGCGTCGAGCAGCCAGTCCACGTACTCGCGCCTGGCGCTGGGCGAGAAGGCTTCGAAGTGTTCCTTGGCGCCCGGTTTGTCTTCCAAGGCGGCGAGCAGATAGTCCGGCACCACCAGTTCGCGCGCCAGCTTCGGCTTGGCGCGCGCCGGCGCCTTCACGCCTTCCGTGTTCAGGGCCATCGCCTTCTTGACGTAGGCGGTTAGCGTCTTCTTGGGCGGCAAGTCCTTGAGCGAAGCGATGCGGCCGAACTGGCCCATCGCCTCGCGCCCCTTGTCGTCTTCCTGCGCCACCAGCAGCTCGCCTTTCCAGAAGCCGAAGCTGCAATGCGCCTTGAACGAGGCCATATTGCACAGCATGCCCTGGTAGAGGAAGAAGGGCATGCTCCATTTGATGGTCTCTTCCACGTCCGGGCAGGCTTCGTGCACGACCTGGCGCAGATGGCGCAGGATGGGCTGGGCGAAGTCGGCCGAGTTGGCGATGTAGGCGTCGATGCGCGGGTCGATCGTGGGCACGCTGGTCTCCGAGAGTATGGAGACGATTTTGCTCAATGGCATCGAAAAAGTCCACCGTGCCTTGCATGCGGTTCAGTCTTCGCTTGCCAGCGCCGGCTCTCCCGCCTCCTGCAGCCCGCGCGCCAGGCTCGACACGCTCGGGTTGTCGACGAACACGCAGCGCTTGCCCGTGCGCTTGCAATGGTCCTTCACCCGCCAATAGGCGGCGTGGCTGATGCAGCCGGTCTGGCAGATCACCAGGTCGGCCGCGGCCAGGCTGGCGTCGAGCAGGCTGCTGCTGTCCTTCAGGCCGCCGTCGTGGTGGGCGAACTGGCCGCCGGCGCGCTCGACCAGGGTGCGGTAGCTCGGCACGTTGCCGTCGCGTCCGCCCACGCAGAGCACGCTGCGGTTGAACAGGCGCACCGGCGCTTCCTGGATCCCGGACGGCGGCGGGGCAGGGAGGGCCGGCACCGGTTCTTCCTGCGGCGCCGACGCGGTGCGCACCGCCTTCAGCTCGGCCAGTTGCGCCCGCAAGGCCTGCTCGCGCGCTTCCATCTGCGCCACCCGGTTGGCCAGGCGCTGGCGGCTTTCCAGCTCAGGCACGGCGGCGGCCAGCTGGGCCAGCTCGGTGCGCAGCTTGTGGATCTCGGTGTCCTTGCCGATGACGGTGGCGCGCGCCTGCATCAGCTGCTGCTCGTGGCGCTCCGCCGCCTCGGCCTTGTCCTGCGCCAGGGCCTGGCAACGCTCCTGGGTCCGCGCCAGCTCGCGCTCCAGCCTGGCGTTGTCGGCCAGCAGCGCGTTGAACCTGTTGATGTCCGCGCGGGCGCAGGCGCCGGCCTGGTGCTGCACCATGTGGATGTCGCGGCACATCTTTTCCTCGAGCTCGGCAGTGCAGCGCGGGTGGCTCAGGCCGGCCCAGAAGGCGCCGGCGACGTCGCCGGCCGCTACCGCCGCGTCCCACATGCGGCCGACGTCTTCCGTGGTTTTCGCCGCGCGGAAACGCTGGATGTTGACCGCGTAGCGGCGCTCGAGTTCCTTCTGCACGGCGTCGGCCACCGGTGTGCGCAGCAGGCAATCGCTGACGGCCCCGACGTGGATCTCGTAGTCGTCATGCATCAGCTCGCCGCCAGTCACTTTCTCCACCAGCCGGCGCAGCACGCCCAGCGGCAGGCCGACCCCGATCAGGGGGCAATGGCAGGCATGGCTGAGTTCCCAGACGCGCCGGCGGCGCGAACCCTGCAGCCCGTGGGCGCAGGGCAGGCCGGCATCATGCATCGTTTCCTTGTCGCACATTCGATCTCGCTCCCAAGTTCGCCATTCCAATTGATAATGATTCTCATTTATATTTTAAGGAAAGCAGGCAGGAAAGCAAGAGGAATCTGGACAGGAGAGTGATGCATGCAGGCCGCATTTCGGACCCGATCGCGGCATGATCGCGCCGGATAGCAGAGCTCTGTTAGGCAACGCACGGTCCGGACAGGTTGTCCGTTGTATTTTTTGTATCGCGAGCCAGTGGTCCGATACTGTACTCGTGTCGGACGCCACTGGCGTGCGCCCGACGACGACGACGAGATGGCTGCATGCCTTCACGATTGTTGAGCTTGCTCCAGGTCCAGACACCGACAACCTTGACCTAGAGCATGTCCTCGCAGGACTGATTGATGTAGCGCAGGCATTCTCGTCGCCTCGTTCTCCTACGGGCGAAATCAGGCAAGAATGTGGTGATAGTCGAGTATCGGTCTACTCCGCGTTGGTCTACACTTTACGAGGGATACATCATGGATAATCAGAAATCAACCGAGGGAAAAGGCAGCGACGCAAGCCGCGAGGGCGCAGGTTCGAGCATCGGTAAAGGCCAGGATTCCAATCTCGGCAAGAGCAGCGGTGCATCGGGCTCGAGCCTGGGCAGCGGTGCGTCGGGCGGCAGCCTCGGCAGCGCCAACGCCTCGCCGAGCAGCGCCAGCGGCGCCACCAGCTCCAGCAGCGGCGCAGTCGGCGGCACCAGCAACGCCAGTTCCGGCTCGTCCGGCAGCTCGCTGGGCAGCAGCGCAGCCGGCAGCAGCGGCTCGATGGGCAGCGGCAGCACCGGCAGCAGCGCCTCCGGCAGCAGCGGCTCGCTGGGCAGCAGCGCAAGCAGCACCAACATGGGCAGCACCACCGGCAGCAGCCTGGGCACCAGCGCCGGCAGCAGCGGCAGCATGGGCGGCGGCAGCACCGGCAGCAGCCAGTCGGACATGGGCCAGCAGCAGCAGCAAGGCGGCATCAAGGGCGCCATGGCCTCGATGAGCCCTGACAAGATGCACCAGGGTATCGACAAGGCAGCCCAGGCAGCCCAGCCGCTGGTGGACCGCCTGGTCAGCACCGCACACGCCGGCGTCGATCGCGTCAGCGGCATGCTGGGCAGCACCCGCGAAACCATGGGCCAGCGCTCGCAGCAGCTGAACGAGAAGTACCAGGACCTGTCGGCCCAGGGCCGCGAATATGTCCGCAACAACCCGGGCAGCGCTCTGCTGGCCGCCATCGGCGTCGGCTTCGTGCTGGCAAAGCTGCTGGGTGGTTCGAGCGACCGTTCGCGCGATTCCCGCTCGTATCGCGACTACCGCGATTATTGATCGCTAGCCGTCCACCAGGGCGGTACGTGAAGGAGCCCGGCCAGCGTCATGCTTGGCTGGGCTTCGTTTTTTTGTGGCTTGGTCGTACGCCGGAGTTACGCTTACAAACCTGGGTTCCGGCCTTCGCCGGAACGACGTGCCAGGGGAGCTGGGATGAGCAGACGCTAACGCTATTCTGCAAGTCAGCTTCAAGACCGTCGTACGCGCCACTGGCGCCTACGACTTCCGGCGAAGGCCGGAACCTAAGTTCGACGCACACCAATAGCGTCAGACAGTCACCCCGCACTCCGCTCTCCCTTCACCACCGGCTGCGCCGGCTGCCTCCTCAGCTTGTCCCGCCCCCGCTTGAGCAGATGCTCGAAGTCATCCACATAGGTAAACACCGCCGGCACCACCAGCAAGCTGAGCAAGGTCGAGGTAATCAATCCCCCCATCACCGCGATCGCCATCGGCGCGCGGAAGCTCGGATCGCCCGAGAGTCCCAGCGCCAGTGGCAGCATGCCGGCGCCCATGGCGATGGTGGTCATCACGATCGGGCGCGAGCGCTTGTGGCAGGCGTCGACCAGGGCGTCGAAGCGGTTCATGCCCGCCTTGCGCGCCAGGATCGCATAGTCCACCAGCAGGATCGAGTTCTTGGTCACGATCCCCATCAGCATGATCAGGCCGATCATGGTCGGCATCGACAGCGCGTTGCGCGTGATGAGCAGGGCCACGAAGGCGCCGCCGATCGACAGCGGCAGCGCGGCCAGGATGGTGGCCGGTTGCATGAAGTCGTTGAACAGCAGCACCAGCACGCCGTAGATGCACAGCACGCCGATCAGCATCGCCACGCCGAAGCTGGCGAACAGCGCCTGCATCTCCTGGGCGTCGCCCAGCTCGGCGATCTGCACCGAGGGCGGCAGCTTCTGGAACACGGGCAGGGCGCGCGCCTCGGCATTCACCTCGCCCAGCGAACGGCCCGAGAGCTCCACGTCCAGGGTCACGTTGCGGCTGCGGTTCAGGCGGTCGATCTGGGCCGGGCCGCTTTCCACCGTGATGGTGGCGACGTTCGCCAGCAGCACCGGGCCGTTCGCGCCCGGCACCGTCAGGCGGCCGATCGCGTCCAGGTCGGCGCGCACCGCGTCCGGCAGCTTGACGCGGATCGGCACCTGGCGCTCGGACAGGTTCATCTTGGCCAGCGCCTGGTCGTAGTCGCCGGCGGTGGCCACGCGCACCGTCTCGCCAATGGCGGCCGCCGTCACGCCCAGGTCGGCCGCGCGCGCGAAGTCCGGGCGCACGATGATCTCGGGCCGCACCAGCGAGGCGCTCGAGCTGACGTTGCCGATGCCGCGCAGGGTGCGCAATTCGCGCTCGGCCTGGCGCGCCGCCATCTGCAGCGCTTCCGGGTCTTCGCTGCGCAGCACCAGCTGCATCTTGGTGCCCGTGTCCGGGGCGCCGACGGTGAAGCGCGCGCCGGGAATCGCGGCCACGCGTTCGCGGATGCCCCGCTCGATGCCGGAGAGCGATTCGTCGCGCTCGTCGCGGTGCACGGTGTTCACGGTCAGCACCGCGCGCCGCGCTTCGGCCGCTGCGCCGGGCGCGAAGGCGTCGCCGCTGGAGCCGCCGCCGATCGAGCTGAACACGTTCTTCACGCCCGGCACCCCCATCACCGCCAGACGGGTCTGCTCGGCCACGGCGCGGGTCTCGGCCAGGGTGGCGCCCGGCGCCAGCTCGACGTTGATCTGGGTCTGCGAGCGGTCGGCGGGCGGCACGAAGCCGGTCGGCAGCAGCGGCACCAGGGCGATCGAGCCGAAGAAGAACACGGCCGAGCCGATCGCGGTGGCCAGGCGGTGGCGCAGGCACCACTTCATCACGCGCATGTAGCGGCGCATGATCGGGCCGTCTTCTTCCTGGTGCGGCTTGGCCGGCTTGAGCAGGTAGGCGCACATCATCGGCGTCAGCAGGCGCGCCACCAGCAGCGATGCCAGGATCGCGAGCACCGCGGTCCAGCCGAACTGCTTGAAGAACTTGCCGGGAATGCCGCCCATGAAGGCGGTCGGCAGGAACACCGCCACCAGCGAGAAGGTGGTGGCGATCACCGCCATGCCGATCTCGTCGGCTGCTTCGAGCGAGGCCTGCATCGGCGTCTTGCCCATGTGGAGGTGGCGCGAGATGTTCTCGATCTCGACGATGGCGTCGTCGACCAGCACGCCCACCACCAGGGCCAGCGACAGCAGGGTCACCATGTTGAGGGTGTAGCCGAACAGGTACTGGCCGAGGAAGGCCGGGATCACCGACAGCGGCAGGGCGGCCGCCGCGATCAGGGTGGCGCGCCAGTCGCGCAGGAACCACCACACCACCAGCACCGCCAGCACCGCGCCTTCGTACAGCATCTCCATCGAGGCGTCGAAGTTATCTTCCACCGCGAAGGAATTGTCGATCACCTCGCGCAGCACCAGGTTCGGATGCTCCTTCTGCAACTGGGCCACGGCCGCGCGCGCGCCTTCGGCCACGTCGACCTCGCCCGCGCCGCGGGTGCGGAACACTTCGAAGGCCACCACCTTGCGCCCGTCCTGCTCGGCGATGGCGCGCGGCTCGGCCACCGTGTCGGCGACGTTCGCCACCTGGTCGAGGCGCACGCTGCGGCCGTCCGGCAGCGGAATCTCCATGCCGGCCAGCTCCTGCGCGGTCTTGACGGTGGCGATGGTGCGCACCGACTGCTCGGCGCCGCCGACGTCGCCGCGCCCGCCCGGCGCTTCGCGCTGCACGTTGCGCAGCTGGCGCGAGACGTCCAGCGCCGACACGCGCAGCGCCGCCATCCGCGCATCGATCAGCTCCACGCGCACTTCGCGCGTCACGCCGCCCACGCGCTTGACCGCGCCCAGGCCCGGTACGCTCAGCAGGCGCTTGGAGACGTCGTTGTCGACGAACCAGCTCAGCTCCTGGTCGTCCATGCCGCTGCCCGCGCCTGGTGCGCGCGCCACCGTGAAGGTGGCGATCACGCGGCCCGCGGTGGCGGCCTTGGTCACACTCGGGTCGCGCATCTCGGCCGGCAGGTCGGCGCGCACGCGCGACACGGCATCGCGCACGTCGTTCACCGCGTCCGACAAGTCCTTCTCGAGAATGAACTCGACGGTGATGGTGGCCACGCCGTCGAGCACGCGGGTATAGATGTTCTTCACCCCTTGCAGGGTGGCGACCGAATCCTCGATCTTGCGGGCGACCTCGGTCTCCAGCTGGGCCGGAGCGGCGCCGTCCAGCACCGCGCTGACCGTGACGATCGGCAGCTCGATGTCGGGGAAGTCCTGCACCTTGTTGGCCTTGAAGGCCAGCAGCCCGGCCAGGGTGAGCAAGGCGAACAGCATGATCGCCGGGATCGGGTTGCGGATCGAGAGGGCGGAAAAATTCATCGCGAGCCTCTCAACGCGCCGCACGCGCGGGCGCCGCAGGGGGCTGGGCGGCGGGTTGCGCCGCTGGTTGCGCTGAGACGTTGCGCACCAGGTCGCCGTCGTTCAAAAAGCCGGCGCCGCTGACCACGATCGTCGTGCCTGCCGCCAGGCCGCCGGTGACCTCGACCCGGTCGCCCAGGCGGCGGCCGGTGCTGACCTTCAGCTGGCTCACGCGGCTGTCGCGGTTCAGGCGGAACACGTAGGAAAAGCCGTCGCGCACCGCGATCGCCTGCTGCGGCACGGTGAGGGCGTTCGAGGCGCCCAGCTCGAAGCGGCCGCTGGCGAACATGCCGGCCTTGAGCGGCGCGTTGGCCGAGAGCGATGGCGGCAGGTCCACATAGACCAGGGCAATGCGGGTCTGCGGATCGACCGAGGGCGCGACGGTGCGCACCTTGCCGTTGACTTCGCCGCCACTGGCGGCGCGTACATAAGCGCGCATGCCGGGCTTGATGCGGCCCAGGTCCTGGGCGGTCACCTCGGCGCGCCATTCCAGGCGGCCCTGGCGGATCATGCGGAACAGTTCCGTACCGGTGCCGACCACGGCGCCCACGGTGGCGCTGCGCGCCGAGATGACGCCGCTGTCCGGCGCCAGCACCTGCGTGTACTTCAGGCGCAGCTGCTGCTGGGTCAATGTGGCCTTGGCGGCGCTCACGCGCGCCGCGGCGGTGCGTTCGGCGGTGAGGTACTGGGTCACCTGCTGCTCGCTCAGCGCGCCGGAGCTCTTTAGGGCGCGGGCGCGCTCGGCGTTGGCGGCAGCCTCCGCGGCATTCGCCTGGGCCTCCTGCACGGCGGCCCGGGCCTGCTCGACGTCGGCGCGCACGGTGTCGGCGGAGAACACGGCCAGCACATCGCCTTTCCTGACCACGTCGCCCACGTTGACCCGTACTTCCGTCAGCCGCAGCCCGTTCGATTCGCTGCCGATCACGGCTTCCTGCCAGGAGGCGATGCTGCCGTTGGCGCTGAGATCGAGGGGCAGTCTGGCGGTCGAGGGCAGGCCCGTGGAGACGGTCAGGGCGGGCGTGGGCGCCGGCGCCGGCTCGTCCTTGGCGGTGACGCCGCCGGACAGGGCGAACGCGATCAGGGCGCACAGGAGGGCTGCCGCCGCCGCGATCAGCGCGGGGCGTGGAATCCGTTTGATTTGCATGGTTGGTCGACTCTCGGGTAAGCGAACAAGTGTAGCAAAAGCAGTCTGGTCGGCAGCGTTCACGCGTGCGCATCATGCAGGGTGCTTACAAACAGTTACAGCGCCGCGGCCGGCGGCATGGGACGCCGGGCCGCCGGTGCGGTATAACGCCTTATCGGGAAGGAGGGAGAATGGTTCGCAAATGGATGTTGGCCTTGTGCTGCCTGCTCGCCGCGGCTGTGTCCACGGCGGCGCCTCTGACGGCGGAGCAGGCTCTGCACGTGCTGAACCGCATGAGCTTCGGCCCGCGGCCGGGCGAAGTGGCGCGCCTGCAGGCCATGGGGCTGGAGCGCTACGTGGCGGAGCAGCTCGACGCGTCCAGGCCGGACTTGCTGGGCGAGGACGCGCGCCGGGTGCGGGAGCTCGCGCGTGCCCGCCTGGACGCCGCTGCCGGCGAAGCCGCCGAAGCCGCCGAAGCCGATGAGCTGGCGCGGCAGGAGCGCCTGCTGCGCGCCATCGCCAGCCGGCGCCAGCTCGAGGAGGTGCTGGTCGGCTTCCGGTTGCAGCAGCAGGGGGCACTGAGGCTGGCCCCGGCCGCCCAGGCGCGCATGGCGGACACCCTGCGTCCGCGGGTGTTCGAACGGGTTGGGCAGGATCCGGCCGCGTGGCGCCGGGCGCTGGTCGACTACTTCGTCGGCGGCGCGCCGCAGCGTCTGCTGTCGCGCATGGAAGCCGCGTGGCGGCGCAGCGGCGGCGACCAGAAGGAAGTCTTGCGGGCCTTGTTTACCAGCCCGGATTTCCTGGCGCCGGCGGCGCAGGCGAGCAAGCGCAAGGATCCGCTGCGCCTGCTGGCCTCGGCGGTGCGCAGCGGCGGCATCGAGGTCGCCAATGCGGTGCCGCTGGCCCGGGCGCAGGTGCGGCTGGAAGAAGAGGGGATGGGCGCCTGGCCCGAGGTGGCGGCGGCCCTGGCACAGGGGAGCTTGCCGCTCGCGGCCGAAGCACCGCGGCGCCACCGCCAGGCATCGGTGGCGCCGCCGATGCGCGTCCTTTCCGGGGAGCGGGATCAGCCGGCGACCATGGCCTCGCCCTCGACGGTGCGGCCGGAGGCGCCGACACCTTCAGCGGCCGCCATGGCGGCGGCCACGCGCACGCCGCCGCTGGATGCGGCCTTGCTCGGCAGTGAGGAATTCCTGCGATTTTGACTTGCGGCGAACGCGGTATTGCGCGGCGCCGCAAAAGCGACAAAAGACGATCTGATTGGAAACGTTTATCTTCCCAATGGCGCACCGTAGTTCTACGGTATTGCGGTGCACAATAAATTGGATTATATTGAAACCGTCTCCTCCAGTTTTCTCCGAAAATTGGATTCCCGCCCGCCAAGCCGCTCAGGTTTGCGGGCGTTTTTTTTGCGTAGGGTTGGCCGGGGCGCGCAGCCGGCTTCGCCGCCGACGCGTTCAACCCATAGCGGCGCGGACGCGATAAATCAAACGCCAGCCATCCGCGTCGGCGGCTTAGCCGCCAACCCTACGCGTCTTCGCCCTGGAACGCCTTCTCGCGCCAGGTCAGCACCAAGGTATCTCGATGCCCATGCTCGCCCAGCGGCTGGATCGGCGTCGATTCATGGATCACGGCCGCGTCGTCCAGCAGCAGCAGGGTCCAGGGTTCCAGCATCGTGAAGCGCTGGCCCGCCGGTCCGTCGGCCTCGAACACGCGCGTCTCGCCACCCTTGATGCCGTGGCGCCCGATCAGGATCACGGCCACGAAGTCGACGCCGTCGCGGTGCGCGCCTTCCGGCGTCGGACGGCCGATGCCGTCGGCGGTGTCGATGCGGAACTGGTGCGCTTCCACATACCAGCGGCGTGGGCCGCGCACGCCGGAGCAAACCTCGCCCAGCGCACGCAGCAGCCGGCTCCAGGCCGGGTTGGCGATCGTGCCCGGCTCAATCGGCGCGAACAGGCGGTGCATGCCGCCGTGCAGGGCGTTGTATTCCACCGGCTGCCAGTGCGCGCGGTGCGGGGTCTGCGCCAGTCCGCTGCCGTCGTCGACGAAGCAGGAGTGGCGGCGGCGCCGGTAGCGGCCGCCGTCCTTCAGGTAGTTGTCGAGTTCGAGGTGCTCCCAGCTCGGCGCCAGGGTCTGGAGTTCGTCCAGGCTGCAGCCGGCCAGGCGGGCGACGTCGAGGGGACGCAGCAGGGCATAGCCGGTGCTGCGCAGGGCGTCCGTCAGCTGCGACGGCTCGAGATAAGGTGCTTGCGGTGTTGTCATGCCGTCTAGCGTAGCACTTTTCCACGCCACTAGCCTGAGCGTCACCAATTCTTGACGAGGGTGATCCGGAAGGAACGCGGCTCGATCGGGTGGAAGTGGACGTCGTCCACCGGCGCCGCTTCGCCCTTCAGTTGCGAGGCATAGAAATAGTCGATCGCCGAATCGCGCCGGTTGGTGAGGTTGAAGCCCTCCAGCTCCAGCTGCAGGTCCTTGGCCAGCCGGTAGCCGAGGCGGCCGTTGAGCGTGACGCTGGCCTTGGAGCGCACGCTGTCGTCCTCGATCAGCGGACGAGGGCCGAACCAGCGCAGGCGCAGGGCGCCCGACCACGGGCCGCTGCGGTCCACGGTCAGGCTGAGCTGGGCCACGCCTTCGATCGCGCCGGGGATGCGACGGCCGGCGTCCCGCTCGCCCGCCGGATTGCCGCCGCGCGAACGGGCGCGCGCATAGGCGGCGTCGAAGTCGACCGACAGCCACTTGAGCGGGCGGTAGTAGTTCGAGAACTCGATGCCGTAGCGGCGGCTCGGATCACCCGCCTCGGTGTTGCCGGCGTCGCCGATGTAGGTCAGCTCCGAATCGAAGTCCAGGCGGTACAGCGACAGCGAGGTCTGCATCTTCGGAATGGCTTCGGTGCGGATGCCGGCTTCAATGCCGCGCGAGCGCACCAGGCCCGGCGTGCGTGCTATCGCGTCCAGGGTCTTGGGATCGACCGTGGCGACCGTGCCGCGCGCATCGTTGCTGTGGAAGCCGTGGCCATAGTTGGCATACAGCTCGGTCGAGGTCCACGGCCCGTACACCAGGTTCAGCGAAGGCGTGACCAGGGTGTCGTGGGCGCTGCCGGTGTTCTCCGGACGGTCGCTGTCGACCCGGAAGCGGTAGCGGCTGGCGCGCACGCCCGCCACGGTGCGCAGCGCCTCGGTCCAGCGCGTGGCGCTTTCGATATAGAGCGCGCCGCTGGTCTCGACGATATGGTCTTCGCGCGTGGTCGCCAGGCGCTGGCGCGCGCGCGTGTCGTACAGGCCGTTGTGGATGTTGTCGTTCTGGAGCTGGGCGCCCACCGTCAGGTCGGACGAGAAGTCCTCGCTGCGGTGCACGTGCCAGGTGTGGCTGCCATCCAGGCCTGAAGTCACGCGGCGGTCCGGCTGGCTGAACTGGTCGCCATCGACCGGGTCGTTCAGGAAGTAAGTGAAGTTCGAATACAGGTCGAGCCGGTTGCGGATGACATAGGCGCTGACTTTGGAAGCCGAATCGGCATCGGTGCGCCGCCACACGCCGGACAGGCTGGCGCGGCGCGCTTCGCCGCCGTCCGTGCTGTCGATGGTGTCGTAGCGGCCGATGCGGCCATCTTCGACCGCGCGCAGCGGGATCTGGTCGGTCGCGTTCCAGTGTCCGCTGTAGTTCATCGCGGTCACGCTCCAGCCGTTGTTGGCATAGCCGCGGCTGTAGCGCAGCACGGCATTGGTCTTGCGGTAGCCGTCGCCCCGGGTCCAGGGACCGTCGTTCCTGAGGCCCTCGACCGCAAGCAGCATGCTGCCGCCGGCGGCGTCCACCGAGCCGGCGACGACCGTGCGCGCATAGCCGCCCTGGCCGAGCGTGGCCGTGGCCAGGTTCTTCGCCAGGCGGTTGGCGTAGGTGAGCGCGGCCACGCCGGCCGAGGAAAAATCACCCTCGCGCGAGGAGTAGGGTCCCTTGCGGTAGTCGAGGCGGCCGACCAGTTCCGGGATCAGGAAGTTCAGGTCGGTCCAGCCCTGGCCGTGCGCATGGCTGCGCTGGTTGACCGGCATGCCGTCGACCCAGGTAGCGAGGTCGGTGCCGTGGTCGAGGTTGAAGCCGCGCAGGTAGAACTGGTTGGCCTTGCCTTCGCCGCTGTGCTGGCTGGCGATCAGGCCGGGCGTGACTTCGAGCAGTTCGCCCGGGCGGTAGGCGATGCGGTTGGCGAGGTCTTTCGCGCCCGCGCTGCCGGCGCCGGCCGAGTCGGCGATGCCGAGCATGCTCGCGCGCGAGCCTTCGACCAGCACGCGCTGGAGCACAAAGTCGTCGGCCTGGGCAGGGATGTGAACGAACAGCGCGGCCAGCGCGCAGGGAAGGATGCGTAATTTCATTGCTTGTCTAGCGGGCCGGCTGTTCGATCGCCTGGCGCATGAAGGTGAGGGAACGGACCGTTCCAGCTTCGTTGAGGTTCACCGTATTCACCTGGTCGGGCAGGAAATCGATCAGGACACCCTGGCGAATGAAGGCCGCTTGCGATAGCGGCGTCTGCTCGGCTTCCTGGTAGATGACGACGCTCTGCGCGTCGATCGTCATGCCGACCCAGCGTACCTTCAGCGGCTGCTTGTCCGGTCCCTTGAGGGCGAACTGCTGCTCGACGTACTTGCGCAGCACTTCCTGGTCCTCCGGGTCGCCCAGGTCGAACTGGCGCTGGTAGAGGTTCATCAGGAGCGCTTCGATGTCGTGCGCCATGTAGGTGTGGACGATCTCGGTGCTCCTGGTGCGCGCGTTGTACGAGATGTCCGTGATGCTGGTGTGGAAGCGGTGGGCGTGCGCCGCCATGCTCGTGGCGGCGAGCAGGACGGCGCACAAGACCTTGGACAGCCTGGACATCATTGGACGGCCTTCGGTGCTTCTGCGGCGGGCTTCTTGAGCGGCGTGCGCGAGTCCTGCATCAGGTTGTTCTGGTTCTGCTGGGTCTTGAACAGCTCCAGGCGCGAAGGCTGGGCCTTGCGCGGCCAGGCGTTGTTGTCGACGTCGATGTCGGCGGTTTCCCAGTAGGGGTCCTGCACCAAGCTGACGATCGGCTCGTCCGTGATGAACAGCTTGGTGATCCTGGTGGGCGAATAGCGCCACACCTCGGCCGGGATGCGCTCGATGGTCTTTTTGCCGCTCTTGAGTCCGATCTCGACGACCAGCGGGGTCACCAGGCCGCCCTTGTTGCTGAAGTCCACCAGGGTCAGGTGCTTGCCGGATTTGAGCAGTTCCTTCTCCCAGTCCTCGAGATCGGCCATGGTCTCGTTGTACGTGTTGCGGTCCTTGTTGGTGACCGTGAAGTCATCGTGCTCGTTGTAGAAGTCCTTCAGTTCCGGGAAGCGGTCGACTCGGCGCACCATGCCCTTGTTGCGCTGGTCGATGATGGACACCGGCTCGGCCTGGCGGCGGGCGCGCTGCCAGGCCTTTTCGATTTCCGGATCCTTGCTGCCGACCGTGTACTCGGTGATGCCGTCCACGCTCACGTCCACCGCATCGGTGGTGTAGAACCAGCCGCGCCAGAACCAGTCGAGGTCCGTGCCGGAAGCGTCTTCCATGGTGCGGAAGAAGTCGGCCGGGGTCGGGCGCTTGAACTTCCAGCGCTCGGCGTATTCCTTGAAGGCGAAGTCGAACAGTTCGCGCCCGAGGATGGTCTCGCGCAGGATGTTGAGGGCCGTGGCCGGCTTGGCATAGGCGTTGTTGCCGCGCTGGAGGGTCGATTCGGCATTCGTCATGATCGGCACCTGGTTGGTGCTGCGCATGTAGGCAACGATGTCGCGCGCCTCGCCGCGGGTATCCGGGTAGTTCTCTTCCCAGGCCTGCTGGGCCAGGAACTGCAGGAAGCTGTTCAGGCCCTCGTCCATCCAGGTCCACTGGCGCTCGTCGGAGTTGACGATCATCGGGAAGTAGTTGTGGCCCACTTCATGGATGATCACGCCGATCAGGCCATACTTGGTCGCCTTCGGATAGGTCAGCTCGCCCGTCTTCTTGTCCTTGACCGGACGGCGGCCGTTGAAGGAGATCATCGGGTATTCCATGCCGCCCACGGGGCCGTTGACCGAGATCGCGACCGGGTAGGGGTAGTTGAAGGAGTACTTGTTGTACTGCTCGATGGTATGGATCACGGCCGCCGTCGAGTAGGTCCCCCACAACGGATTGGCTTCCTTCGGATAGTAGGACATCGCCAGCACGTCCTTGTCGCCGCTCTTGATGCCCTGGGCGTCCCAGATGAACTTGCGGCTGGTGGCGAAGGCGAAATCGCGCACGTTCCTGGCCTTGAAGCGCCAGGTCTTGCTGGCGCCGACGCGGTTCTTTTCGCGCGCTTCAGCTTCGGCCTGGGTGGCGATCAGCACAGGCTTCTTCGCACTCTTCGCCTGCTGCAGGCGCTCGCGCTGGGCGCTGGTCAGCACCTCGCCCGGGTTCTGCAGCTCGCCGGTCGAGGCCACGATGTGGTCGGCCGGGACCGTGATGTCCACCTCGTAGTCGCCGAATTCCAGTGTGAACTCGCCGTCGCCCATGTACTGCTTGTTCTGCCAGCCCTTGATGTCGTAATAGGCGGCCATGCGCGGGAAGAACTGGGCGATCTCGAACAAGTCGCTGTTATTCGTCTTGTCCTCCTGGTCGAAGCGTTCGAAGCCCATGCGGCGGCCCAGCACGTTCATCTCGGGCACATTGAAGCTCCAGGCCACGTTGAACGAGAAGCGCGAACCCGGCTTCATCGGCTGCGGCAGGTCGATCCGCATCATGGTCTTGTTGATGGTATGGGCGAGCTTGCGGCCGCTGGAATCAAGCACGCTGTGAACCTGGATGCCACCGTCGAAAGTGCGCGAGGCCAGCTGGAAGCGCAGCGCCTCGAACTTGACCCCGTCGTTGCCGCGCGCCTGCCAGGCGTCGCGCGAAGGCAGGGTGGCGATGTTGCGGTTGTCCGAGTCCGGACGGAACATGTTCTGGTCCAGCTGCACCCACAGGTAGGACAGCGTGTCCGGCGAGTTATTGTGGTAGGTAATGCTGCCGCTGCCGCTCACCGCGCGCCTGGCCTCGTCGAGCGTGACCTTGATGCGGTAGTCGGCGCGCTGCTGCCAGTAGGCGTGGCCGGGCGCGCCGGAGGCGGTACGGTACTCGTTCGGCGTGGGCAGCAGCTCGTCGAGCTGGCGGAACTTGTCCTCGATGGCCGGCGCGGCGGCGGTGGCGGTGGCGCTGAGGCCGAGGATCAGTGCGGCGACGCTCGCCTGCAGGTGCTTGATGTTCATACAAGTGTAAAGGCTGAATGAGAAACCGGCAGGACACAAGAAAGTGCCCCGCCGGTAGGGGTGGTGCGGCCGGCGAGGCGTTCCGCCGCCAACGCGTTCAACAATCGCTGGAACCGGCGCTTACTCCGGTTTCTCCGACTTGTCCGCGTCCTTCTGCTCCATGGTCTTGAGCTTGGTATTGTAGTCGCGCATCAGGTTGTTCTTGTCCTGCTCGGTCTTGAACAGCTCCAGGCGCGAAGGCTCCGCCTTGCGCGGCCAGGCATTGTTGCTGACGTCGATATCGGCGGTTTCCCAGTACGGGTCCTGCACCAGGCCCACGATCGGCTCGTCGGTGATGAACAGCTTGGTGATCTTGGCCGGCGAATAGCGCCACACTTCGGCCGGAATGCGCTCGATAGTCTTCTTGCCGCTCTTGAGTTCGATCTCGACCACCAGCGGGGTCACCAGGCCGCCCTTGTTGGTGAAGTCCACCAGGGTCAGGTGCTTGCCCGACTTGAGCAGTTCCTTCTCCCAGTCCTCGAGATCCGCCATGGTCTCGTTGTACTTGTTGCGGTCCTTGTTGGTAACCGTGAAGTCGTCGTTCTGGTTGTAGAAGTCCTTCAGCTCCGGATACTGGTCGACGCGGCGGACCATGCCCTTGTTGCGCTGGTCGGTGATCGACATTGGCTCTGCTTGTTTCCTGGCGCGCTGCCAGGCCTTCTCGACTTCCGGATCCTTGCTGCTGACCGTGTACTCGGTGATGCCGTCCACGCTCACGTCCACCGCATCGGTGGTGTAGAACCAGCCGCGCCAGAACCAGTCGAGGTCCGTGCCCGAGGCGTCTTCCATGGTGCGGAAGAAGTCGGCCGGGGTCGGGCGCTTGAACTTCCAGCGCTGGGCGTATTCCTTGAAGGCGAAGTCGAACAACTCGCGGCCCAGCACCGATTCGCGCAGGATGTTCAGTGCGGCGGCCGGCTTGGCGTAGGCGTTGTTGCCGAACTGGAGCAGGGACTCCGAGTTGGTCATGACCGGCACCTGGTTACGGCTTCGCATGTAGTCGGTGATCTGGCGCGGGTGGCCGCGCATCTCCGACCAGTCTTCTTCCCAGGCTTCCTGGGCCAGCGACTGCACGAAGGAGTTCAGGCCCTCGTCCATCCAGGTCCACTGGCGCTCGTCCGAGTTGACGATCATCGGGAAGTAGTTGTGGCCCACTTCATGGATGATCACGCCGATCAGGCCGTACTTGGTGCGCTTGGAATAGGTGAGTTCGCCGGTCTTCTTGTCCTTGACGGGACGCGGGCCGTTGAACGTGATCATCGGGTATTCCATGCCGCCCACCGGGCCGTTGACCGAGATCGACACCGGGTAGGGGTAGTCCAGCGAATACTTGTTGTACTGCTCGATGGTGTGGACGATGGCGTGGGTCGAGTAGCGCTCCCACAGCGGGTTGCCTTCCTTCGGATAGTAGGACATCGCCATCACGTCCGTATTGCCGCTCTTGATGCCCTGGGCATCCCAGATGAACTTGCGGCTGGAAGCGAAGGCGAAGTCGCGCACGTTCCTGGCGCGGAAGTGCCAGGTCTTGGTGCCGGTGGCACGCTGCTTTTCGCGCGCCTCGGCCTCGGCCTGGGTGGCGATGATGACCGGCTTCTTCGAGGTGCGCGCCTGCTTCAGGCGCTCGCGCTGGGCGGCGGTCAGCACCTCGCCCGGGTTCAGCAGCTCGCCGGTCGAGGCCACGATGTGGTCGGCCGGGACCGTGATCTGGACATCGTAGTCGCCGAACTCCAGGGTGAATTCTCCGGCGCCCAGGAACTGCTTGTGCTGCCAGCCATAGACGTCGTAGTAGGCCGCCATGCGCGGGAACCACTGGGCGATCTCGAACAGGTCGTTCTTGTCGTCGAACTTCTCGTAGCCCGAGCGGCCGCCGAGCACCTTCTGCTCGTTGATGTTGTAGTTCCACTCGACGCTGAAAGACACGCGCGCACCCGGCTTCAGGGCCTGGAGCAGGTCGATGCGCATCATGGTTTTGTTGATGGTGTGGGCCAGCGGGCGGCCGCCACTGTCCTTGACGCTCTTGATGTTGAAGCCACCCGGGAAGTCGGCGGCGGTGAGCATCGAGCGCATGCCGTCGAACTTCAGGCCCTCTTCGGGGCTGCGCGGCTTTTCCCAGGCCTGGCGCGAGGCCACGGTGGCGCTCTGGCGCGCATCCGAATCGGGCTTGTAGATGTTCTGGTCCAGCTGCACCCACAGGTACTTCAGGGTGTCCGGGGAATTGTTGTAGTACGTGATCGTGCCCGAGCCGGTGATGGCGCGGCGGCTTTCGTCGAGGGTGGCGCGCATCGTGTAGTCGGCGCGCTGCTGCCAGTAGGCGTGCCCCGGGGCGCCGGAGGCGGTGCGGATCGCGCCCGGAGTCGGGAGCAATTCATCGAGCTGGCGGAACTTGTCGTCGAAAGGCGCAGCTGCAAAAGCCGAGGCGGTGAGGCATAGTGCCGCCAGGCTGATGGGCAAACGTATCATATTTCCCCTGGAATTTTAGTTGGTATAGGAAAAACTATTCTAGCTTTACCCAACCGGCAATTGTTCGGGGGATTTGTAAAAAAGCTGATACATAATACATACGCGGAACCCTGTATGGACGGGTTCCGCACACCGGCCTTTTCCTGGCCTTACAGCGATACGCGCTTGTACGGCGCATTCAGGGGGCCTCCCACGATCCTGCCGCCGTTGGCGTCCTCGAAACGCAGCTCGGCGTCGCGCTCCAGCATGAACAGGACCTTGTCCGACTCGGCATGCAAGGTATCGAAAGGGCCGCCTTTCATCGACAGCGCAAGCGTGCCGTCGCGCTCGGCGATCTCGAAGCCGCCCAGCACCGGCGACTCGTAGCGGCCGACATAGGTTTTGCGGACTTCCGGCGACAAGGCCACCGCCTCGCGCACCTTCGGCTGGCGCACCGGCCAGCCGTATTCGATGGCAACGGCGCGTTCCAGGCTGGCCGCCAGCTGCCCGCCATTGTCGCCGTTGGTCATCACGATCACGCCATTGTCGCCGTCGAAGCTGGCCAGCATGGACGACCGGAAGCCCTTGTTGGCCCCCGTGTGGCCGAAGGCCTGGCGTGGCGCCTGGCCCTCGATGCCGAAGCCGAGTCCATAGTTGCGCTGGATCGGCGTGAGCATGGTACGCGCCAGCTCGGCCGACAAGACGCCCTTGAGGCGCCCGGCCTGGATATCCTGCACCGCCAGGGCGAAACGGGCGACGTCGCTCGGCGTGGTCCACAGGCCCGCCGCCGCCATTTCGGGATGGGTGTAAGCCCCGCCCGGATACGGCTGTCCCTTGCCGTCATGGGGCTGTGCGGCGCGCGCTTTCATGGCCGCCGGCAGCGGCTGCGCGAAGGTGCTGTCGCGCATGCCGAGCGGCTTCAGGACCGATTCCGCCAGGAGGACGTCGAAGGGCTTCCCGGCCGTATCCGCCATGGCTTGCTGGACGACCGTGTAGCCGCCGCCCGAGTAGTTCCAGGCGGCGCCGGGCGCCGCCTCGATACGCACCGGCTTGTTGTTGGCCGGCGCCTGGCCGCCCAGTATCTGCAGCACGGTCGGCAGCGGGGCGCCGGCCGCGTAGCCGGGGAAGCCCGAGACCGACGTGCCGGCCGTATGCGACAGCAGTTGGCGCAGGCTCGCCTTGGCCCCTTCAGGGCCGGCCGGCAGCTTCCAGCTCGTCAGGAAGTTGTTGATGTCGGCGTCGAGCGCCAGCTTGCCGCCCTCGACCATGCGCATCGCAGCCAGGGCCGTGACAGGCTTGCTGACCGAGGCGGCCTGGAACAGCGTTTCCGGCGTGACCGCCGGTCCACCGGCATAGGCGACGCCGTAAGCGCGCGCCCAGGCCAGCTTGCCGCCGCGGATCACGGCAACGCTGACGCCAGGGACATTCAGGCGCTTCATCTCATCGGCCAGGCTGGCGCCGGGTGCACCCTTGAGCATGACGCGGCTGGCCAGGTTGCGCTCGATGCGCGTGATGGCGGCGCTGTCGTCCGCCCAGGCCGGGACGGACGGAACGAAGCTCGCGCAGAGTGCCGCCGCCAATACGGCGGTGCGAGGGCGGAATAAGGCAATCAGACGTTCAGGGTGCATCCGGTTCTCCATGTCGTGAACTCAAGCCCGCCGAGTATGGGGCATGCGGTCCGCATGAAGCAACGTGCATACGCCAGATTATCCCACCGGCATGCTGAAGGTGAACGAGGTGCGCCCTTCGGCCGAGGTGACGCGGATCGCCCCGCCGTGGCCGGCGGCGATCTGGTCGACGATGTACAGGCCCAGGCCCAGGCCCTCGCTGCCGGCGCGCGAGGAGGCGCGCCAGTAGGGCTTGAACAGCTGGCCGATCATGGCCGGGCTCAGGTCCGGTCCCTCGTTGGTGACGCGCAGGATGAAGCTGGGGCCGTCGACGGCGCCCGTGACCGTGATCGGGCGCTGCGGGCTGCCGTGCACCAGCGCGTTCTTCAGCAGGTTCGAGAGCAGCTGGGACAGGCGCTGCGGGTCACAGCGCAGCGCCAGCCGGCTGTCGATGGCGGTGTCGAGCTGGCGTCCCGGATACACCCCGCGCAGCTCGTCCACCACCTGCTCCAGCACGATGCCGATGTCGTCGCGCTCGTGCAGGTCGAGCGCGATGCCCGCGCCCATGCGCCCGCGCGTGAAGTCGACCACGTCGTCGACCAGCCCCGCCATGCGCCGCGCGCTGCGGCGGATGCGCTCCACCAGCTGGCGCGCGCCCGGATCCTCGACCCGGCGCGCCAGGATCTCGCTGCCGCTCAGGATCGCGCCCAGGGGCGTGCGCAGGTCGTGGCCCAGCACCGCGATGAACTGTTCGCGCAGTTCGGCCGTCTCGCGCTCCGTGAACAAGGCGGTGCGCGCCGCGCGCAGCGAGCGTTCGGATTCGAGCTGGTTCGAGATCAGTTCGGCGAACAGGGTCAGGGCCGAGACGGTGGGGCCGTCGGTGAGGCGCGCCGCCTCCGGGTCGAGACCGCACAGGGTGCCGAAATAGAAGCCGTCCGGACGGAAGATCGGAATCGAGAAGTAGCTCTGGAAGCCGTAGATGCGCGGCGTGTAGTGCTCGCGGTAGCGTTCGCTGTGGCGGACGCTGTCGATGATCACCGGCTGGCGCGTGGCATGGACCTCGCTGCAGAGGGTGGTGTCGACGTCGAGCGTGTCGCCGGGACACAGGCCGAAGTCGAGGCGGTCGTGCACCGCGCAGGCGGTCCAGGACGCGTCGGTGACATGGGCGATGGCGACGAAGCGCAGTCCGGTCATGGCCGCGACCGTCTCAAGAATGCGTGGAACAGCGCCAATGCCCTGTATTTCGCTCACATGCGTGAGAACATCCCCAAGAACGCCGTCTCCCATGATCGCCGTCCGCTTATCGTTGTAATATTTACATCATAGCATCAGCATGCTGGGGGAATACAAGCATTTTTTTACACCCGCTTTCCAGCGACGCGCGCATCGCGATTCAGCGGCTGTTTCCAGCTGCCTGGACGCGTCGGCGGCACAGCCGTCAACCCTGGCGCATGCCGCGGTGGCTAGACCAGCCAGCGCCCGTCCGCATATACCCGTTCTTCACCCAGGTAGACCGCGTCGGTCACCGCGAACACGTCGATGTGATAGCGCGCATCCTTGCGCTTGAAGCCCGGCTTCGGATAGACCCCGTGCTTGGCCCCGAGCGAGAGATGGATGCCGCACATGCGCTCGTAGGTGCCGATGTCGTCGACGCGGCGCTCGCGCGTGAAGGCGCGGTTCAGGCCGAAGCCCAGCTCGCGCACCCAGACCTCGCCCTCGTCGGCGCGGATGATGTCCAGCACTTCCTGGAAGGCCGGGGTCGCGTTTTCCGCCGCCACCACCCGGCCCTTCTCGATCACCAGGGTCACGGGCGTGTCGGGACGGTTGGAGCGGTAGTTCGTATCCCCGAACACGTGCACCTGGACCCGTCCGTGCACCGCCTCCAGGTCGAGCGCCTCGGTAAACACTTCGCCGATCGGGAACTGGCCGCCGACATTGTGCATCCCGCTGTAGTCGCCCACGTTCAGCTTGGCGGGCTCCAGGGCCGAGGCGAAGTGCAGCACCTCGCCGCCGCCTTCGACGCGGGCGCCCGGCGCGCTGTCGATGCGCGCCTTGAGCGCGCGGCCGGTGCCGCGGAAATAGGCCGGGTCGTAGGCCAGGGCTTCGATGTAGTGCTCGCTTTGCGCGCCCGGCATGCGCGACAGGTGCACGTGCTCGATCACCTTCAGGCCGAGCTTGAACAGTTCGACCCGGATGCGGAAGCCGTCCAGGCGGAAATTGGTCGACTGCACCAGCACCACCAGGTCCTTCGGCTGCATGCCGCGGAAGGCGGCCAGCACCTCGTCGGCGCCCACGCCGTCGAAGTCGATGAAGCGCGCATCGGGCAGGTTGCGGCGGTAGGCCGCGAGCAGGGCGCGCGACAGCGCGGTGCGGGTGTCGTAGACCACCAGCGCGGCATGCGCCGGGCCGTGTTCGACGGCGACCGACAGCAGGTCGGCCAGGTGGGCCGTGGCGGCATCGACCGCGTGGGCGGTCAGATCGTCCGTGGACAGGGCGGGTGCGGGGGCAGGGGAATGCATGGAGGGGCTTCGATGGACTATCCAGCCCGCCATTATACGGATCCAGGCCAAAAGTTCCCTATACGGGTCCGCTATGTGATCCCTGAGGTGTCAGCCCACGCTACCCCGTGAACGGCGCGCCGCTCGACAGGTGGCGGCGCTATGATTTGAGCAACAACAACGGCCTCGACAGGCCTTGTTTCGGCAAATCAAATGGCGAGGCGAACGGTGGAGCGGATGGCATACCGATGGGAAACGCCTGCCAGCATCTGGCAGGAGGACGGCGCGACCGGGCAATTCGCCCTGCAGTCCAGCGAAGGCCTGGGACGCATCGACTGGCAGTCCCTTGCCGGCGCGCGCCTGGCCGACGTCGCCCACCTGCTCGGCGCTTCGCTGCCCGCGTCCTGCGCCTGCGCACCCATCTATCCCGAAGGCTTCATGCATTGCCCGCATTGCGGCAAGCCCTTGCAGCGCCTGAACGGCCAGCCCACGCGCACGCCGGGCTGGTGGGGGCCGGGCGCCGACGCCGCGCTGCCGCGCCACGTGCCGCACGGCTTGCCGGTGAGCTCGCTGGCGCTGGGCGACAGCCTGGAGGAACGTCCCGCCGCGCCCCATGCCGGCCGTCCCGAGCGCCTCATGCCCGCGCCGCCGAACGCCTGGTGCGTGTTCGCCGCCGCCGGCTTCGGCTTTCCCGAGCAGCGCCTGCTGGCCCTGGCGCACACCCGCGGCGTGCTGCAGTACTGGGATCCGCTGGCCCAGCTGTGGCATGTGCTGGCGCCCGAGGACGGCGCCGCCAGCCTGGCGTTCACGGCTTCGGCATATGCATGGCTGCCGCTCGAGGGCGGAGCGCGCGGCGAGGTGGCCCTGGCGCCGGCCGCGAACGGCCTGCAACGCCTGTGGATCAACCCGGTCAGCGAAAGCTACCGCCTGGAGCCGGTGGTCGATGCCCCGGTGCTGGCCGCGCCCGGTCTCATGCGCCGCCACCTGGCCTGCCTGGTCGGCGCCGAAGGCAATGTTCACCTGTGGAGCGCGCGCACCGACTTCAGCGAGGCCCAGCAGCTCGCCTGTCCCGACCTGCCGGCCGGCGGCTGGTCGCGTCCCTTCGGCTACGACGGCCGCCTGTTCTGGCTGCACGCGGCGGGCCAGCTCAGCTGGCGTCCCGGCGAAGCGCCGCGCTTCGCGCCCTGGCCGCCCGGGTGGCAGCCGCGCCTGGCCTTCGGCGGCCCGACCCAGAGCCGCGACGGGCGCCTGTGGCACATCGGCCATGACGGCCAGGGCTATTCCTTCCTCGAACTGGGCGCCGAGGCCGGCCCGCCCGCGCAGGTGCCGATCGACGGCGCGCGCCTGGGCTTCGCCAACTTCCTGTTCCGCCGCGGCCACCCGGTGCTGGACGAGCCATGGTCGGCCGAGCACGTCGAGGACCAGGCCCAGGACGATACGCTGGTGGTGCCGCTGCTGCGCAGCTTTAACAACAACCGCAGCCAGCCCAGCGGCCTGGTGCTGCGCCTGCACAAGTACACCGGGCGCGCCGAGGAAGCGCTGGACGAGCGCGTGATTCCGCGCGTGACGGTGGAATGGATCGGCCGGCGCAACGTGATCCTGGACGAGATCGCGCGCCTGGCGCGGCCGCTCGACTGCGTGCCGCTGGTCTATGACAACTGCCTGTGGCTGCATCATCCCGACTGGAACCAGATGCGCGGCTGGCGCCTGGACGAGCTCGCGTGATGAAGGCGTGGTCCGCATTGTTCGCCCGCTGCGTCGTCCGCTGCCTCGCCGCCGCCGTGCTGGCGGGCGCGCCGGCCTGGGCCTGGGCCATCCCCCAGGTCTTCCTGGTGCAGAACTCGGGCTGGATGGAGCCTTTCTACAGTGATCCGCAATCCCCATTCAAGCCGCTGGTCGGCGCGCTGGCCGGCAGCGTGGTGCAGCCGGGCGACGCGCTGTTGCTGGCCGCCTTCAACCAGTCGCTCCCCGGCGCGCCTTCGCCGCGCGCGCTGCTGTCCTTCAAGGCAGGCAAGGAACCGGTACAGGACAGGGTGACCCAGGCCTTGCGCGCACTGGACACGGCGCGCAAGCCCGGCAGCGCCGCGCTGGCCGACACCGACCTGGGCGAGGCGGTGCAGGCCGCCATCGGCCAGGCGCTGGGCGGCAAGCCGGGCATCGTCTGGCTGTTCACCAACAACCGCAACAGCCCCAACAACGACCAGGCCACGGCCCAGCGCAACCGCGAGTTCTACCAGCTGATCCACGGCGGCGCCGCCATCACCCGTGCGCTGGCTTTCCCGCTGCGCATGCCGGTCAAGGGCGAGCACTACAGCGCCAACGGCCTGATGGTGTACGCCTTCGCCGTCGGCAACGAGGGCGCCGGGGCCCTCGACGCGCTGCTGGCCGCCGGGAGCGTCAAGCGTGTGATCACCGAAGCGCCCGCGCGACTGAAGCCGCTCGATCGCGACACCGTGCGCCTGGCGCCGCGCAAGGTCGAGAACGCACCGGGCGTGCGTTTCGCCACCGCGGCCAATGGCGTGCTGCGCGCCGACGTGGCGCCGGACGCGCGCCAGCCCACGGCGCGCATCGAATGGAATCTCGAGAATACGATGTACCCGTACACGATTTCCTCGGCCACCCTGAGCGCGCGTTCCGTGCTGGGCGGCGAGAACCGCCCGATCACGCTCGCCAGCAACCGGGTGAGCGCGCTGGCCCCGGGCAAGCCGGCGCCCCTGGGCTCGACCATGACCCTGCCGGTGGCGCAGATACCCGACAAATGGTCGTTCGACGCGCTGAAGTCGGCCGGCTCGGCCTACGTGCTGCCGGGGACCATCCAGCTGCACCTGGCGAACCAGAAACTGGAGCTGTCGCAAGCCTTCCGCCAGCGCATGGCGGCGTTGTTCCCGGGCGATCCGTTGCCGGACATCTTCATTCCGCCGGCGCGCGTGCAGGCTTCCACCGCCGTGCTGCCGCTGGAAGTGCGCGTGCACTACGGCATGGGGCCGCTGCTGGCCCTGGGCGGCGCGGCGCTGGCGCTGCTGGCGGCGGCCGGCGCGGCGGCCTATGCCTATGCCCGCCCGAAGCTCGCGCATGTGACCGTGGAAGACGAGCTGCGCACCATGCGTGCGCGGCCCGGCACCACGCAACCGATCTACGACAAGGCCGGGCAGCAGGTTGCCCGGCTCAAGACCACCCTGTTCGGCCACCAGCTGCTGGACCTGCGCGAAGGCGCGCAGGTCAAGCTTGGCCGCTAAGACGAGAGGACCATGATGCAAGGAACCCAGCCACCCGCCGCGCCGTCGCCCGCCGATCCCGGCTTCAAGCTGCCGGAGGAATCGGCCTCTCCCCAGGATACTTTGCCAAAGACCACGCCCGATACCGCGGGGCGGCCGGTGGAAGTTGTGCCTAGGACGGAAGGGATGCCGCCGGCCACCGACACCTCGACGCGCGACCTGGCGATCGGCGGCGTCGTGTTCCTGATCCTGCTGGTGGTGTACTTCTTCGTGCGAAACGCTTTCGTGCACCACCTGGTGGTGCGCCGCGTCGCCCCCTCGTCGGCCGGTACGGCGGGCTGGCTGCTGTTCATCGGCCTGGGCTTCCTGTCCGCGGCGGCGGTGCTGGCGATCGTCAACGCGAGCCGCTACCTGACTTTCGGCGTCACCGGCCCGCTGGTCATTGTCGGGGTGGTAGCCCTGGTCGCGGCGCTGTTCACTGGCCGCCGCTAGCGCGTCTTGAAAGAGAAACGATATGGCTGATTTCCCGAAATCCGGCAGCACGGGCGCAAAGACCGAGCTCAAGGTCGACCTGCGGCCCACCCTGTTCATCGGCGCGGGCGGCACCGGCATGGAAGTGATGATGCGCATCCGCCGCCGCATCCTGTCGGCGGTGTGGAACCGCCACCATCCGACCCGGGTGGAGTCGATCGGCGACTTCCCGGTGGCGCGCTTCCTGCACTTCGACCTCGACAGCAATGCCGCGATCGACGAAGGCAAGTCGCAGCGCACCGATCCCTGGTACGAACTGGTGCGCCTGAGCGACGAGGAGCGCCTGGTCGAGCCTCTCGACCTGCCCCAATATCACGAGTCCGACGACAGCCTGGCGCGCTTCCCGCTGATCGAGAACTGGATGCCGCTGCGCCCCAAGAAGCTGCGCTCGCTGGGCATCGACCCGTCCAAGGGCGCCGGCCAGATCCGCGCTCTGGCGCGGCTGTATTTGTTCGACAAGTACCCCAAGCTGCGCGGCCGCATCAAGGGCGCGCTCAACTTCCTGAGCAGTAACGCCGGCATCGAGCGCAAGGAGAACTACCAGCGCCTCGGCCTGCAGGTGGACACCTCGAAATTCCGCATCGTCGTCATCGCCTCCGCCGCCGGCGGTACCGGCGCCGGCAGCGCGATCGACCTGGGCTGGCTGTCGAAAGCCATCGCGCGCCAGGAAGTGGCGGACAGCCAGGTCGACCTGGTGCTGTTCATGCCCTCGGGCTTCGCCAAGGCCAACAAGGAGCGCACCGAAGCCAATGCCTACGCCACCCTGATGGAACTGGAGACGGCGATGCGCGACATGAACGCGCGCGTGCACTGGATGGAGCCGGACAGCATCGCGGGCAGCGGCTCGCCCTTCGACGACGTGTATTTCGTCGACACCGCCAACCTGGCCAACAAGGCCACCCTGGACGTCAAGGACGTCTACCAGATGGTGGCCGACACCCTGTTCGAGGACTTCGCCTCGGCCGATTTCGCCAACCGCAAGCGCTCGGTGGCGGTCAACCAGCAGCAGCACAAGCTGGGTCCCTACAACCCCAAGGTGCCCGAGGCGCGCTTCGGCGACATGCGCCTGTCGTATTCGAAGGTGTATTCGGCCTTCGGCCAGGCGGTGCTCGATACCCAGCAAAGCCTGGTCGAGGACATCCGCGCCTACGAGCTGGCCGGGCTGATGGTGAAGGCCTTCTTCGGCCTGGTGAGCAGTGATGGAACGGCGGCGCGGCGCGCCGGCGACCAGGAACGCGACAGCTTCATGCGCGAGCAGATGGACATGGCCGAGCGTCCCTTCGACGAGTTCCCCGACTTCCGCAAGGGCACGGTCGACGTCACCGCCTTCCCCGAATACGCGCTCACGCATACCCTGCTGCTGGACCGCGACGGCCGCTCCCTGCTCGAGCGCGTGGAGAGCAAGGTGCAGCTCGAGATGGACCGCATCATGGCGTCCTACGACATCAAGCTGTGGCGCGAGAAAGTGGCCGAGCTGCTGCCCAACCTGGAACGCGACGCCATCCGCGAGGCCGGCGCCACCGCCGAAACCAGCGAGGACCGCATCAAGCGGCATACCGGAGAACAGCTCCAGCGCCTGAAGACCCGGATTCGAGACCGCCTGTATGCGCTGCTCGACGACCGCAAGCAGGGCGGGCTGGAATTCGTGCTCTCGCTGCTGGAGCAGGTCAAGGCGCGCCTGCTGCAGCGCGACCTGGCCAACGCCGAGCGCAACGGCCGCCGCTACCGCGACGTGCGCGACGCGTTGCGCACGCGGCAGGTGGAGGAATCGCTGAACAACCTGTCGCAGGCTTCAGGCCGCATGTTCGGCAAGGAGGGCCAGGCGCGCGAAGTGATGAACCACCTCAAACGCGACATCGCCGACTACCTGCGCTTCCATTTGCTGGCGGTGTCCGCCGGGCAGTCGATCGAGGTCATGCGCGGCATGTCGGCCTGGCTGGGCGACCCGCAAAGCACCGACGAGCAGGGCCAGGCCCAATGGAGCGGCATCGCGGGCGAATTCCAGGAGGGCCGGCGCCAGGTGCAAGCCATGCTGGCGGCCGCCGACCAGCGCATCAGCCAGCTGCGCGCCGACGCGCGCCAGGAGCATGCCACCTATATCAAGCTGGCCGGCGACACCACGCCGCCGCCCGTGCGCCTGACGGGCGACGTCAGCGCCTGGAGCGAGGAAGTGCTGCTCGAATTCGGCGGCTCGGCGCGCCTGTTCCCGCAGCTGGGCGACGAGCGCCTGCGGTCCGAACTGCTGCTCAAGCTGTTCCGCCGCGCCCAGCTCCAGCTCTCCAGCCAGGAGCTGGCCCAGCCGGACCCCGTCGATCCGCTGCTCGAACGCCTGTCCAGCCTGACGCCCCAGGAGCGCCAGCGCGTGTTCGCCGAATGGATCCGCAGCGCCATGCCCTGGGTGAACGCGCGCTTCTCGGCCGAGTTCACGCCGTCCGCCGACCAGTTCAAGTGCTTCATCGGGGTGGGCGACGTGGGCGCCTGGCGCAAGATGGAGGCCGAGCTGCGCGCCGCCGTGCCGACCGGGTACTTCCATGGCGACCTGGTCTCGATCGTCAACACCGGCATGACGGGGCGCGCGGTGTGCTATATCGAGCTCTCGGGCTATCCGATGACGGTGCTGCGCGGCCTGCCGACCTGGCGCGCCTCGTACCAGATCGAGAACCCCAAGATACCGACCCATCTGCACTTCGACGCCACCCGCTTCCGCCACCCGATCTCGCCCTCGATGGATGAGCTCAACCGGCTGGCCGACGACTACGAATGGTTCCTGCAGGCGATCGCGCTGGGCGTCATCCGGCGTAAACCCGACCTGGGCGACCGCGAGGCCAGCTTCCAGCCGCGCGGGCAATACCTGTTCGAGGTCGAGCCGGGTTCCGGCGAGTGGCTCCAGATCGGCAACGAGTACGCGATCCGTTCGAATGGCCTGCCGTCCTACTACCGCGAGCAGGTGATCGCCGCCGTGCAGGCGCGCCTGGCCGGCATGGGGCCGCACCAGCTGGCGCTGCTGGCGGCCCTGATGCGCCACTACCAGCTGCGGGTGTACGAGCCGCGCCTGGAAGTCGACGAGACCGGCGCCCAGCTGCCGTCGCCCTCCCTGCCCAACATCACGGCGCGGCGGCTGTATGACCAGTGGATCCGGCGCGCGGCCGCGGCCGATCCGGGCCTGTCCCCGCACCAGATCGAGACCGCGCTGTCGGGAATCGCCCACTGGACCGAAGCCGTGCCCGGTTCGGCGAGCGACGCCTACAGCTGGGAGGTCGAGCGCCCGGTGGACAAGCGCGTGATCCTGCCCGATTACCTGGGCAGCGAGGACAGGGCCGGGGAAGTCCTGCAGCGCAAGGCGGCGCCGGCGGGGGCAGGCCTGGCCGCGGCCGCGGGCGGCGGCAATCGCTACAAGCTGTTCCTGCAGGGCGCCCAGCGCGGCCCCTACACGCCTGAGGAGATCGCCCAGCTGGCCGCGCGCGGCGAGGTCGACGCGGGTACGCGGGTGTGGGACATGCGCTGGAATCCGAAGCTGGACAAGTGGAGCACGGTCGGCGCGCTGCCGGAACTGGCTGCGCTGCTGGGCGAGGCGATCCCCGATCCGGACGACGGCGTCCCCGATCCGGAGTAAGGGACCGCATGGCACAGAACGAAGTGATCTACCGGTGCGTCAACGCCGCTTGCGGCCGGACCTTTCCGCGCGGGGTGAATTTCTGTCCATGGTGCGGAACGGCCCAGCGGGCGGTGGCCGCGCCTGCGTCCACGCCGTTGCCGGTCAAGGGGGCAGGGGAGATGCCGGTCGCTGCTCCTGTCGCCGCTGCGGCAGCGGCTGCGGCGCCGCCTCG